>JAUPWC010000348.1 GCA_030916665.1 Verrucomicrobiota bacterium | reverse complement strand
TCGGCAAGGACGGCGAACCACACAAGCGCTCCGAGATGCCCGACGCGCCGCACTGGTCCACACTGTGGGAAGGCCCGCCCTTCGTCGTCTATGGGCACACCCCGCGCGAGGAAGTCGTGCGCACGAAATGGACCCTCGGCATCGACACCGCCTGCGTGCTCGGCGGCGCGCTCACTGCCTACATCCTGCCCGAGAAGAAAATCGTGCAGGTGAAAGCCCGGGAGACCTACTTCAAGCGCTGACCAAACCGGAGGGGCGTGGCTTGTCCACGCCCTTGGGCGCGCACGAGGCGCGCCCCTACGACTGGGACATCCACCGCCTGATTTCAGGTTAAGTTTTAGTCTGTCCTCCGTCCTCCGTCCTCTGTTTTCTGGACGCATGTCCGACCACCCCACTCCGCTCACCGTCCGCGACCTCAAGACCCTCCCGAGCGGCGACACTTTCACCAGCGTCCTGCTGCTGCGCCGCCTGACCAACAAGACCGCGAAGAACGGCAACCCCTTCCTCAGCGTCGAGCTCGGCGACAAGACGGGCAGCTTCAGCCTCAATGTCTTCGGCGACAGCGCCGCCTACGAGCTCTTCACGAGCTTCAAGGAGGGCGGCGTGCTGCGCATCGAGGCGAAGGTGGAATTCTTCCAGGAGCGCCTGTCCCCGCGCCTGCTCAAGGCCGAGGCGATCACCCAGGAGCAGCTGAACGGCTCCCCCATCCTCTCGAACCTCGTCGAAACCGCACCCGAGGACGCCGACGCGCTCTGGACGGAGTTCCAGCAATACATCGCTTTCATCCAGCAACCGGAGCTGCGCGCCACCGTGCAGGCGCTCTTCGACGAGATCGGCGAACAGTTCCGCACCGCCCCCGCCGCCGTCTCGATGCACCACGCGTATCGCCACGGCCTCCTGGAGCACACCGTCCACATGGCCCGCGCCGCCAAGGCCCTGCTCCCGCTCTACCCCGAGGTGGACGCCGACCTCGCAATGGCCGGCATCTTGGTCCACGACACCGGCAAGGTCATCGAATACCAGGGCGACCTCGTCACCTCCAAGAGCCGCAAGGGCATCCTGCAGGGCCACGTCGTGCTCGGCTACCAGCTCGTCCGCAAGGCCGGCATCAAGTCCAAGCTCAACGGCGACCTGCTGGAGCGCCTCGAACACATCGTCCTCAGCCACCAGGGCGAACTTGAATGGGGCGCCGCCGTCATCGCCGCCACCCCCGAAGCCGTTTTCGTGGCCAAGGTGGACGACCTCGACGCCAAGATGGGCATGGTCCAGCGCCTCCTCCGCCTAGCCGGCGTAGCCGACCTGTTCTCCGACCGACACCTCGGCCTGAATTCCCAGCTGCTGCTGACGAAACCGCAGAAACAAACCTGATTAGACCACCAAGACACGGAGACACAAAGATCAGACCGAGACAGGTTTCAGCCCTTTGTGCCTTGGTGTCTTGGTGGTGAAACCTAGGTCAGCATCTGCACGATCCGGATGATCGGCAGGAAGAGTGCGATCACGATCGTGCCAACCACGACGGCGAGGAACAGGATGAGGATCGGGTCGATCAGCGAGCTGAGGCCGGCGACGGCGTTGTCTACCTCGCCTTCGTAGATGTCGGCCACCTTGTTGAGCATCTCAGGCAGCTGGCCCGAGTGCTCGCCGACCTCGATCATGCTGGCCACCATCGGCGGGAAAACGCCCGTGGCCTCCAGCGGGCGGGCCACGGAGGCGCCCTCCTTCACGCGGTCATGAACCGCCTGGATGGCCGCGGCGATCCGGACATTCGCGCAGGTGTCGCGCGTGATCAGCAGCGCCGGCAGAATCGGCACGCCGCTTGAGAGCAAGGTGCCCAGGGTGCGGGCAAAACGCGCCACCACGGCCTTCAGGAACAGCTCCCCGAACAGGGGCAGGCGCACGATGAGCGTGTCAGTCACCATCGCGCCGCGAACGCTGCGACGGAAATACCGAAACGCCAGCGCCGCCGCCACGAAAGAACCGATCACGAACAGCACATGGTGCCGCACCAGTTCGCTGGCCGTCAGAACCGCCTGCGTCAGCGCGGGCAGCGGCGCCCCCTTGAGCAGGTCGGCGAAGATCTGCTGGAACTTGGGCACCACGAACACGAGCAAGGCCACAAGGATGGCGACGGCCACGCCGAGCACGATGAACGGATAGACCATCGCGGCCTTCACCTTCCCGCGCACCTGCAGGCTCTTCTCCTGAAACTGCGCCAGCCGCTCAAGCACGATGTCGAGCAACCCGCCCGCCTCACCCGCCCGGATCATGCTGACGTAGAGCCGGTCGAAGGCCCGGGGATGCCGGCCCATGACCTCGGAAAGCGTCTCGCCGGAACGGATGCCGTCGGCCAGCGCCGCGAGCACCTTGGCGAAGAGAGGATTCTTTGTCTGCCGGCCGAGCACCTCCAACCCGCGCAACAGCGGCATGCCCGCCCGCAACAGCGTGCCCAGCTGCCGCGTGAATGCCGCGCGCTCCTTCGCACTCACCGCCCCGAACAAAATCAACCCACCGGAGCGGGCCGCCGCTGCCGGCCGGGCGACTGACACCGTCGGCTCCCGCTCATCCAACCGTGTGGGATACAGCCCGCGACCGCGCAGCACCACCGCCGCCTGCCGCGCATCGGGCGCCTCCAACGCGCCGCTCCGCTCCCGCCCCTCGCCATCCACCGCACTGTAGCTGAATGCCGGCATCAGAATCGGGACTGGAACCACAAAGACACTGAGGCACAGAGAAGAACCAATAGCTGCCGAAGGTCACCACCGGCCCCCTTCTCCGCTCGGAACAATTCGCCGGCTACAACCCTCCTGATGCCATCTTTGAGCACGGGCGTATTAAAATTAAGAAGCAACCCGAGAGAACGCCGCTCAAGTTTCAGATAAGTAAGCAACTGCGCGTGATGCACCGGCAACAATTCATTCACCGCTTTCAGTTCGATGATCAGTTCATCCTCGATGATCAGATCGAGCCGATACCCACAATTTAACTTAAC
>JAUPWC010000347.1 GCA_030916665.1 Verrucomicrobiota bacterium | reverse complement strand
GGAGCCGTGGACCGCGCCTTATTGGGCGGCGGCGCGGCAGGCCGGCAAATACACCAAGGCCCACGCGGGTGAGTTCATGGGTGCCGACTTCGTGAAGCGAATCATGGACGAGCTGAACCCGCATCGCATCGAGCACGGTGTGCGCGCGGTCGAGGACCCGTCCGTGGTGCGGGAACTGATCCGGCGCAGCATCGCGTTGGACATGTGTCCGATCAGCAACCACAAGCTCATGCCCGGCATCAGCCTCGCGAATCATCCGATCCGCCGGCTGTTCGACGCGGGGGTGAAGGTGACGATCAGCACCGACGACCCGATCTCCTTCGGCAACCGCATCAACGACGAATACGTCGCGCTCGCCGACCGCAGCGGCTTCGAGCGCCGCGAACTCGTGCAGATCGCCCGCAACGGTTTCGATGTGGCCCTGCTGCCTGCGGCACAAAAGCAGGCGTGGCTGGACGAATTGGACCGGGTCGTGGTTTGAAGCGGAGCGCTCAGCTCTCCGTGTGACGAACCCAGGCCCCCGAGGCTGTCGAGGGGCTGCTGGCTGCGGCCACGTCGAAAATCTCCGGGCATTCGTAACGGCCCGTCCATTGACTTCCCCGGGGCGGGCGGTAGCTCTGGGGCTCACTCAGCTCACCCCCAACGGAGACAAATACCATGTCAGCACTCGTAATCGGCGGACTGCTTATTTTTGCCGGTCTCGTGGCGTTCGCGCTGCGCGGCTTTTCTCAAACGCCCGCGGGCAAGGGCTCGGTCGGCGGTGCCGCCGTGCTGCTCGTCCTCATCGGCGTCGGCGTGCTGATCTTCGCCTCGGCGGTCAATGTCGCCGAGGATGAGACCGGCCTCGTCATCAAGACCCTCGGCTCCGACCTGCCGGCCGGCCAAATCATCGCGCTCAAGGGCGAAAAGGGCCCACAGGCCGACGTGCTCGGGCCGGGCTGGCATTTCGGCTACTGGCCGTGGTCCTACGAGGTGCGCAAGGTGGACACCGTGCTCGTGCCCGAAGGACAGCTCGGCATCGTGACTGCCCAGGACGGCCGCACGCTCTCCACCGGTGACGTCTATGCGCCGGCCTGGAAGTCGGCCGACGACATGCTCAATGCGCGCAAGTTTCTCGAGAGCGCCGACAGCCGCCGCGGTCCGCAGCTCACGATCCTCACGCCCGGCCGCTACCGCTTCAATCCCGCGCTGTTCAGCGTCCAGATGAAGCCGGTGACCTTCGTGGCCGCCGGCGAGGTCGGCGTGGTCAAGGCCAACGCCGGACCCACCTACGACGGTGCGGACAAAACGACCGTCAACGGCGTGGACATCGTTCCTCCCGGCCACCGCGGCATCTGGAACAAGCCGCTGCTGCCCGGCGCCTACAACCTGCACCCCGACGCGTTTCAGGTCATCAAGGTCCGCACCACGCAGCGCGTCTATACTTACCAGCATGTGGACCGCAGCGCGCCCACCACCCAGCAGCGTGGCCCGCAGGTGCGCACCGAGCCCGGCTACGACGATTCCGTGCGTGTGCGCTCGAAGGACGGCTTTACGTTCCCCGTGGAAGTGCGTCTCTCGCTGTCCGTCACCGCCGACAACGCCGCCTACATGGTCGCGCTGCTCGGCGATCCCGACCGCATCGTGAAGGACGAGCAGGAAGGCGAGGAACTTGAGGTGCTCGAGGCCCGCCTCATTCTCCCGACGGTCCGCGCCGCCTTGCGCAACGTCGCCGAGACGCTCGGTGCGCTGGAGTTCGTCGCCACGCGCAGCCGCGTAGAGGCGACCACGACGCGCCTGCTCGACGAGCAGTTCAAGGAGCACAGATTCAAGTTCGAGGGCGCCTACATCGGTGCCATCGGCCTCGATGCCACCGACGCGGGCAAGCAGCTGCTGCAGACGCAGACCGACCGCGAAGTCGCGCTCAACCAGAAGCAAACCTTCCAGCAGCAGGAGCAGACCGAACAGACCCGCAAACAGTTCATCCGCGCCCGCGAGGAGGCCGATCAGCAGAAGCAGCTCGTCGAGGCCGAGTTCGCCGTGCGCACCGCCGGTGAACGCGCCCGCGCCCAGGTGGAGATCGCCAAGGGCGAGGCCGAGACCATCCGCATCACCTCGCAGGCCAAGAAGGAGAGCTACGAATTGCTGGCCTCGGCCATCGGCTCGCAGGGCGTCACCCTGCTCGAAAGCCTCAAGCTGGTCAGCGAGGGCAAGATCAAGATCACGCCCGAGGTGCTGGTGCAGTCCGGCGCCGGCGGCTCGACGACCGACGCCCTGGCGGCGACGTTGCTGCGCGGTGCCCAGGGCGCGGAAGCGGTCAAGCCGGCGGGGAAGTAATGTGGGTGGAACGCGCTGACCCCAGCGCGTTTTTCGGCAAGCCCGCTGAGGTCAGCGGGCTCCACCTTGTCTAAATTTGGAGATTACACTGGATTCTTCGCTTCGCTCAGAATGACATGGGCGGAGCGTGACCACCACCTACACCGTCCCCGAAGGCAGCCGCCGCGAACGCGCCGACAAGGTGCTGGCGGCGGCTTTTCCCGAGCACAGCCGCGCGGCGTTCCAGCGCGCGCTGGAAGCGGGCTTGGTGAAGGCTGACGGCAAGGTTGTCGCCCAAGCGGATGACGTGCGGGCGGGGCAGGTGCTGGAATTCAGCTTTCCGGAGGTGAAAGCGACCGAGATCAAGGCGGTGGATATTCCGCTGGAGGTCGTTTTCGAGGACAAGCACCTCATCGTGCTCAACAAGGCAGCCGGCATGGTCGTGCATCCCGGCGTGGGCACGGGCGAGGACACGATGGTCCATGCGTTGCTGGCCCACTGCGAAGGGGAGCTCAGCGGCATCGGCGGCGTGGAGCGGCCGGGCATCGTGCACCGGCTCGACAAGGAAACCACCGGCCTGCTCGTCGTGGCCAAGAACGATGCCGCGCACCGCGCGCTGGCCGATCAGTTTGCGTCCCGCACGCTGCACACGGAATACGTGACGCTCATCAGCGGCGTGCCCAAGGAAACGAGTGGCACGATCAACCGCGCCATCAGCCGCCACCCGGTGCACCGGCACCGCATGACGGTGGGCGAGGGCGGACGTCCGTCGCAGACAGATTGGGAAGTGTTGCAGAGCTTTGCCGGCCAGGCGGCTTATCTGCGCTGCCGCATCCATACCGGCCGCACGCACCAGATCCGCGTGCACCTGAAGTCGCTCGGGCATCCCGTGCTGGGCGACGAAACCTACGGTTGGAAACAGAATCCCGCGTTGCCCGTGCCGCCACGCGTGATGCTGCACGCCGAACATCTGGTGTTCGCGCATCCGGTCAGCGCAAAGGTGCTCGATCTGCACGCGCCGCTGCCGAAGGACTTCAAGCAGATGCTGGCGGCGTTGCGAAAATTGTAGCGCGGGGTCTCCGAACCCCGCTTATTGCTGAATTCTTCGCTGCGCTCAGAATGACAGGTGTGGGTAGTCATTCTCGAAGCGTGTCATTCTGAGCGCAGCGAGGAATCCAGAGGAATTTCCTTGGAGCATAAATCCAACCGAGATCGCGCGTCCCTGCGCACCGCGGCTACTTTTTCCGGTCCGCAGGAACGCGGCACGCCCTCACACCTGGTCGAGCATCTCCGCGGCGAGACCCCAGCGGAGGTTGTAGAAGGAATGGATGAAGCCGGCGAAGCCGCCCAGTTCGGCGACGGCGATGATCGTGGCCAGGGCGGCGGGGAAGACGTCGGCTCGGGCCGAGGGCATGCCGGGCACGCGCTTGCGCTGGTCGAGGGGCAGGGCCGCGAGGGCGGGCAGCAATTCCTTCAACTGGTCGAGCGAGACGGCCGGAGAGGTTTCCTCGGCGCGGAGCTGCTCGCGGGCCCCGAAGAGCGCGCGGACGGTCGTGACCGTGCCGCCGGTGGCGATGCCCACCGAGTCGGGCAGGTCGAAGTTCAGGCCGGCCTCCTTGAGCGTGGTCGTGACGTGCGCGGCGATCTCGGCCAGCACCTCCAGCGAAACGGGCGCGGCGGGGTCTTTCACGAACTTCTCGGTCAGACGCACGCAGCCGAGCTGCAGGCTCACGGCCTTTTGGGTTTTGCGGTTCTTGAAAGCAAGGCACTCGAGGCTGCCGCCGCCGAGGTCGAACACGTAAAAATTCCGGAGTTCGGCCAAGGCCGGGTCGCAGAGGAGCCCGCGGCCGATGAGGTTGGCCTCTTCGTCGCCGCTGAGCAGGCGGATTTCGTGCTTGGTGGCTTTCTTCACGCGTTCGCGGAAGTCCGCGCCGTTGCTGGCGTCGCGCACGGCGCTGGTGGCGACAAGCTGGATCTTCGCCGGCCGGCGCTGGCTGACCTCCTCGATCAGCTCGCGGATGGCGCCGAGGCCGCGCGTCATGCCTTCTTCGCTGAGGGCGGGTTTCTCCTTGCCAATGCCCGCGCTGATACGGGCGTCGAGGGTGCGCTGTTTGATGGCCACCAGCTGACCATCGGGCGCACGGGCGGCGACGAGGCTCTTGATGGAGTTGCTGCCGATATCAATGACGGCGACGAGGGCGGGGCGAGACATGGCACCACGGAATACACGGAACACACAGATGAACAGGATTTATTATGCTGCCAGTGACTCCTGTCTCTTAACCGCGAATGGCGCCCATTGAGTCTGATGCATCAGGCGGTTTTTTAGAAACGAATCAATTTCACTGGCAGGCACCAATCATGTGCCACGAATCAGTGGTTAAAGACTCTCAGCGTGAAGTTTATCGGCACGAGGAGCGCACCGATAGGTGAGTGTGCCGCACCTGCCTGCTCAGAGCGCGAGGTCCATCTGGTTCTGCTGGCCGAGTGCCCAGGCCTCAATGCCGCGGGCGCGGAGGGTGGCGGCGAATTCCCTGGCGAAGCCGTGCACGGTATAGACGACTTTGGGTTGCACGCGCTCGACGAAGGCCAGCAGGTCGGGGAAATCGGCGTGGTCGGAGAGCGGGAAGGCCGCGTCGCAGCCGAACTGGTATTTCGCGCTGCTGTCGAGGGCCCAGCCCGAGGCGATGGCGGTGCGCTTGGGGTTGATCCATGTCATGGGCTCGGTGGCGCCGGTCATAGGCGGGGCGATGATGACGTGTCCGGCGTAGTGCTGCGGATCGAGCTGGGTGTAGAGCGGGAGCTTCATGCCGAGCTCGGTGTAGCGCTGGGTCATGCGGTAGCCGTGCGAATGGATCATCACCGGCAACCCCGCGCGGCCGACGATCTGCAGCAGCTCCTGCGTCTTGCCGAGACCGTAGGCGTAGAGCACGGGGGCGACCTTTTCGTCGAGCGCCCGCCGACAAAAGGTCACGATGTCGGCCTCGATCTGGGCATCGGGCGGGAAGACGTATCTCGGCAGGCCGAAGGTGGTCTCCATGATGAGCACGTCGGCGCGCACGGGCTGGCAGGGTTCGGCAGCGAGGCTGGGGCGGAGCTTGAAATCGCCGGTGTAGAGCAGGGTGCCGTGTTCGCTGCGCGCCTCGAGCATGGCGGAACCGAAGATGTGACCGGCCGGATGCAGCCGAAACTCGCAGCCCAATTCCGGCGACCAGGGCTGGCCGTATTCGAGAATGGTCTCGTGGCGCCGGCCGGCCAGGCGAAGGCGCATCAGGCTCGCCGTCGCACGCGTGGCCACGATCTCGCGGTGCGCGCCGATGTGGTCGGAGTGGGCGTGGGTGACGACACAACGTTGTTGTGCTTTTTGCGCGTCGAGCCACCAGCCGATCTGCGGCAGGTTCAAACCGTTCTGTTGGCGCACTTCCCAAGGCATGGCTTCACATAGGGGCCGGGCGGCGGCGAAGTCAAAGGCGCGGCCGGCGGCTGCTGACAGCCTTGCGTCAGGAGACTTTCATGCTTTCCGAGAGGCGCAGCCGCGTTTGAATCCCGGCTTGGCGGGATGAAAGTGTGGTCAGAGAACGACCACGTTGTCACTGCGCTCCAACGCGTATCTGTTAAATTGAAGCCACCTTAGCGCCCGTTGCCCGGTGCCAGCGGCACGAGCCAGTTGGTCTCGCTCTTGTATTCCCAAGGCATCGCGCCGGCCGGCCGGTCGTGGGGCAGCTGGCGGTGGCGCCGGAGGCCGGGCGCGTCGTAGCGGGGACCCGGCTGGGCCGGCGGGCTAATGGACTGTTGACCGGGACCGAAGAAGACTGGTTGCACCTCGGTAAACTTCGGCCTGTGGGTGGTCTGGCCCGACAGGGTCGAGGCTACAACGGTTTGTTTCGCTTCCTCGACAGTCCGGTCCCATTCGCGGGCGAACTGCTCGGGGTGTTTCAAGCCGGCGGCGGAAGCGGCCACGGCCACGCAACACAAGGGGAGGGGGAACAGGCTTTTCATGGGACGGGGAGTGCCGGTTCTCCGACAGGTCCGGAGACGGTCGGTTCGCTCAGGCGGCGAAATACTTCTTCCGGGCCAGCCGCCAGGCCGTCACGAAGAACGCGGTGAGCGGCACGGCCAACAGCATGCCGAGCACGCCGCCGAAGGCGTGGCCCCAGAAGAACACCGCAAAGATGATGGCCACCGGGTGCAGTCCGGTCTGCTGGCCCATGATGCGCGGGGTCAGCAGCCAGCCCTCGATGAGCTGGACGGCGACAAACACGCCGAGGCAGACCGCAACCAGGCTCAGTCCACCACCCTGTTGCAGGAGCGCGAGCGGGATCACCACGCTCAGGCCGAGAATGGAGCCGAGGTAGGGGACGATATTCAGCAGGCCGACGAGCAGCCCGAGCGCCAAACCGAAACGCAATCCACCGAACGAGAAGCCGATGGCGAGCAGCGCGCCCATGATCAGGCCGATCAGGATCTGGCCGCGGAAGAAGGCGACGATGATGCCGAGGAATTCGCGGATCAGGAACAGCACATCGTCCCGGTGCGCCGGCTTGAGGAAGGTAAGGTGACCGGAGAGTTGCTTGACCGGATCGTTGGTGCCGGAGAGCAGGAAGAAGAACAGATAGACGGGGATGATGGCCAGCGAGGCGACCAGGCCGAAGAAGCCGAAGATGCCCGCGCCGGCCTGTTTGATCGAAGGTGCGAATTGCGCGGCGAGGTCCTGCGCCTGCTGGGTGAGCGTGTCGAGCACGCCTTTGATGGCGGGGTTATCCAGGTAGCGGCGCGCGATCTGCAGCCACTCGGGGAAGTGCTGCTCCCCCCACTTCAGCGTGTTTTGCCAGAGGACCGGCAGGTAGGCGATGAAGTCGATGACCTGTGAGATCACGGCCGGCGCGAAGGCCAGCAGCACTCCGGTGACCGCGAGCACGAACAGCGCGTAAAGCAGGATCACCGCACTGAGCCGGCGCAGCCGCAGGCGCTTCTGGAAAATTCCGACCACCGGGCGCAGGATCAGCGCGAGGATGCCGGCCGTGGCGATCGGCCAGATCACGCTCGCGAACTCCCCGAGGAACCGCCCCAGCATCACAAAGACGAGCCCGAGCAGGCCGAAGATCGCCACGATGGCCCCGAAGGCGAGGGCGAAGCCCACCAGCTTGCGTTGGGCGGGGGAGAACAGCGACGTGTCGGCTTCGGCCATGGCGGGAGGGAAACCACCGCTCGCGTCGCAGGCAAGCATGCAGCGCAACATACGCGCAGCCTAGCGGCTTTCCACCGGCCGTCTTCCTCTGTGTCCTAGGCCGAACAACCGGCACGGCAGCCGGTCATGTAAGTAATGTCATCGACCGGTGTCCAATAGGCCATGACCATCCCCCAACTCCTTTCCGTTCGCCCATGAAGAGTGCCCGCTTGCTCCCCGTCCCGTTTCGTCGTGCCCCTTGGATTGCCGTCCTCCTGGGCTTGCTGCTCCCGGCCGCCGCGCTGCTGGCCGGCAAGAACGACGCCATTGTGATCAGTTCCACCGCGGCGCCCGACTGCCAGCGTCCGCTCGACCCCAACGGCAAGCCGGTGCCCGAGACCTACCTCTTCATGGAGGGCGTGCACCTTGAGGGGGGCACGCGGGACAAGAGCGAGGAGCGGATGACCTACGACGAGATCACCCGCACGCTCGCGGTCAGCCTCGCCAAGCAGAGTTACTTTCCCACGCGCGATGTGGCCGCCGCCAGCCTGCTCATCCGGGTGTATTGGGGCACCACGCTCATCTACGAGGATCCGCAGCGGGACCAGAACATCGCGGCGCTGAACACCGCGATGGCCAATGCGCAGGCGCAGGCTGAGAGCGGCGGTTTGGTGGATGCGACGGAATTGAAGCAGGCGATCAATGACAACGCCCTGGCCGCGAACGGGGTGGAGGGCGCCATCGAGCGCAATGCGCGCCTCCTCGGTTATAAGCGCAGCCTGCTCAAAGAGGAGAAGAACCTCGTGGCCAGCATTGCGGAGCAGAACATGCGCATGGAACTCGCCGAGGAGCGCTACTTTGTCGTGCTGATGGCCTACGACTTCCAGTTCATGCGGAAGGAGAAGAAGCCCAAGCTGGTCTGGATCACCCGGCTCAGCATCCGCAGTCCCGGCAACAATTTCACTGAGGCCCTGCCGGCGCTCGCGATCGCCGGCTCGGATGTCTTCGGCCAGAATCTCAGCGACATGAAGCGCATCAAGGTGCGCGACCTGCCCGGCGGCGAGGTGATCCTCGGCGACCTCAAGGTAATCGGAGTCGAGGAAATGCCGAGGGCGAAGAAGGCGGAGAAGTGAGAATCCCCGGATCAGGCTCCGGGGGATTCTGTCCATTCCCACTTGGTCCGACTT
>JAUPWC010000346.1 GCA_030916665.1 Verrucomicrobiota bacterium | reverse complement strand
CTTCACTGTATCTGATCGTTTCGTTCGACTTCATTTTTCCTTTGGCGGGTGTCAACATGGGCTCGGACGGGACAAGGACGGATACTTCAACTTAAACTTCCAACTTCAACTGGCCCGGCGATGGCCTGGTTTCGCCGGGTCCGGGGCTTAACTTTGCGGTAAAAATCCCGGGGTGGGGCCATGCGGGGGAGCAAGAGGAGGGGGAGCGTGTCGGGGCAGGTGCACGGGCCGTGCGATGCTCGGGCAACCCTTTCCCGCTCACTTGTTCAACCCCCACCAGCTGGAGCTCTTCCAGGCGGTGGCGCGGTATCGTGGCATCAGTGCCGCGGCGCGGAACCTGCCTTATGGCATCGGGCAGCCTGCCATCAGCAACCAGATCTGCGCCCTCGAACGGCTGATCGGCCGGAAGCTCTTTGAACGCCGTCCTTTCCGGCTTACGGCCCACGGGCGGCTGCTGCAGAGCCATACCCAGCCTTTTTTCGACGGACTGCCGGCGCTTTGGGCGAAACTGCAGGCCGAGCCGGCGGAGGTCCTTCATCTCGCCGCCGACAGCCTGCTCGGGGAAGGCTGGCTGCCCGCGGTTTTGGCGCCGGTCGCGAAACGCTTTCCCGCCACCCGGTGTGAGGTTCGCACCGGCACGCCCGGCCAGCTCGGTGCCTGGCTGGCCGCGCGCGAAGTGCAGCTGATCGTGACGACCGGTCACCGCCGGCCGGCGGGCTGGCGTTCCCAGATTCTCGCCCGGCCCGGCCTCGGACTTTGGGTCCGCACCGCCAGCCCGATCACGAGCGCGGGCTGGTTTTGGCAACAGGGCCGGCCGTCGCAGTGCCTGATCGGGCCGGCCCCCGACGATCCCTTGCCGACGATTTTCCAGCGCGGACTGCGTGCCCTGCAGGTTGCCTGGGTTGCCCACCTTCGGGCCGATTCCGCGACCTTGATCCACGAGCTGGTGCGGCAAGGCCTCGGGGTGGGCCTCGGCCTCAACCTGCCGGAGGAGGCCAGACCGGCTGGACTGCGTGTCCTGCCCCTCAAGCATTTTGAGCCCGTGCCGGTCAGCGCCTGCTGGCGGCCCCCGCTTACCCCGGCGCTGGAGCTCCTCCTGTCCACCCTGCGTCGCGTCGCCGGCCAACGGTGGCGCGGCGACTGCCGCGCAGTTTAACCCGGATTCCGCGATTGCCGGTGTAGCCGCGGCGGGAGCCGCGGGATTTCCGGATGCAGGCGCAGATTCCTGTCCCTGCGCTTCCGCGCAGGGCTACAAAATCTCAGGCAAAACCGGAATCCGGGTTTATAGTGTGGGCAGCGCGCTTGCGCGCGCCTGAGAGAACTGCGCGCGCAAGCGCGCTGCCCACAATCGGACTCCCTACAACTTCAGCCGCAAACCGTCGTAGGCGAGCTGCACGCCCTGCGGGGCGAGCTTCTCGCTCCAAGTCGCGTGATCGATGCCGTGGGTGAGATGAGTGAGCCAGGTGGCCTTGCCCTGGATTTCGCCGGCGGCGGCGCAGGCTTCCTCGATGTTCATGTGCGAGGGGTGCGGTTCGACGCGCAGGCCGTCCAGCACGACGGCATCCGCGCCCTTTGCGAGCGCGACCGCTTCGCGGGGGATGCGCTTGCAGTCGTTGTAATAGACGAACCGCTTGCCCGACGACTTCTCCTCGAACACCAGCCCCAGCGTGTTGATCCCGCCATGCGGGAGCAGCGTGGAACGGATCGTGCCCTGCGGCAGTTCGAGCACCTCGGGCATGGTCGTGAGCTTGAAGGCCGCATAACCCTTCGTGAGCGGACGCTCGGCAATCGCGTAGGGAAAGATCGCCAGCACCCGCGCCATGCCCTCGTCCGTCGAATAAACGGTCAGGGCGTTGCCTCCGATCAGGTCGCAAAACCGCCGCAGGTCGTCCATGCCGACGACGTGGTCGGCATGGCCGTGGGTGAGGATGAAAAAATCCAGCTGCCGGACATCTTCCCGCAGACACTGGAGCCGAAACTCGGGCGCGGCGTCCACCTGCACGTGCAGTCCGTCCATCACGACGTGGATGCAGGCGCGCGTGCGCCGGTTGCGCGCGTCCGGCGAGATGCAGACCGGGCAATCGCAGGCGATCATCGGCACACCCTGCGACGTGCCCGTGCCGAGAAAGATGACTTCCATGGACCGACACCGAACACGCTCCCCCACCTGCTGGCAAGAGCTACGGCAGGCCCAGCAGCTGCGCAAATTCCAGCGGCGTCAGGACCGTGACGCCCAGCCGGCGGGCGTCGTCCAATTTTGCGCCGGCCCCCTCCCCTGCCACGACGTAGTCGGTTTTGCCGCTCACGCTGTCGCGCACGGCACCGCCCGCCGCCTCCACCTGCTTCGCCGCCTGTGCACGGGTCAGACCGGGCAGCGCGCCGGTGAAGACGAACACCTTGCCCGGCAGATTCGCCCGGACCGGCTGATCGGCCTTGGCGCTCACCCCCGACGTAATCAACCCCCGGATATCCGCCTGGTTCTCGGACCGCGCCAAAAAATCAGCCACGGCTTCCGCCGCCGCCGGCCCCACCGCATCCACCACCCGGCTGCCGCCCAGCCGGCCGAAGCCGGCCAGATCGCCCGAGAGCTCCGCCAGTTCGAACGCGGTGGCCGCACCGACCTGCGGGATGCTCAGGCCGTGGATGAATCCCGCCAGCTCGGCCTGCTTGCTGGCCTCGATCTCGGCCAGCAGGCGGTCCGCCGTCTTCTCGCCCACGCCCTCGACCGCCAGCAGGTCCCCGCGCGTCAACCGGTAGAAATCCGCCGGCCCCTGCAAGCGGCCCGCCCTGACCAGCGCGCTGATCGTCGCCGGACCGAAGCCCTTCAAGCCCACGGCCGGCGCGGAGGCAAAATGCTCGAGCCGCCTCTGCCGCTGCGCCGGACAACGCGTGTTCGCGCACCGCACGGCCACCTCGCCCGGTTTCGCGGCCACCGCCGTCTGACACGAAGGGCACCGCTCGGGAAACACATAGGGCACGGCTTCCGCCGGACGCCGCTGCACCTGGACACCTGTCACCGCCGGGATGATGTCGCCCGCCTTTTCCACCTCGATGAAATCGCCGATCCGCAGGTCGTGACGCTTGATCTCGTCGCGGTTGTGCAGGGTCGCGCGCGCGACCGTTGCGCCGCCGAGTTCGAGCGGTTCGAATTCGGCCACGGGCGTCAGCACGCCGGTGCGCCCGACCTGGATCGTGATCGCCCGCAGGCGCGTGACAGCCTTCTCCGGCTCGAACTTGCAGGCCACGGCCCAGCGCGGCGCGGTGGGCCCTTCCCCGATCCGCGTCCGCAGGGCGGTGTCGTCGAGCTTCACCACGGCGCCGTCGGTCGGAAAGCCGAGGGTGGTCCGCCCGCGCGCGAGCGTTCGGACCGCCGTCCACGCCTCGTCGGCGGTGCGGACGATGCGGCTGCCCTTCACCACCGGCAGACCCCAGGCGCGCAACTGGCCGTGGAACTCGAGCTGCGACTGCGGGGGCTTCGCGCCCTCCCACGCGCCCCACCCGTAGAGCACGATCGAGAGCCGGCGCTCCGCGACCTCGGCGGGATCGGCGGACTTGAGCGTGCCGACGGCGAGGTTGCGCGGGTGCGCGAACAACACCTCGCCGGCCGACTCGCGCTCGGCGTTGAGCCGGGCAAACTCCGCATCGTCGAGGTAGATCTCGCCGCGCAGCTCGACGAGCACGGGTGGCGGCAGCTGCCCCGCTTGGAGCGTTGGCGGCAGCGCCTCGATCATGCGCACGTTGGCGGTCACGTCGTCGCCCTCGACGCCGTTGCCGCGCGTGACGGCGCGCACCAGCACGCCGCGCTCGTAGGTCAGGCTGATGGCGAGGCCGTCGTATTTCGGCTCCACCACGAACACGAGGTCGCTCCGGCCCAGCTCCTGCGTGACCTTCGTGTGAAACGCCCGCCACTCGGTCTCGGTGTAGGCCTTGTCCAAACTGCCCATGCGCTGCCGGTGGACACCCGTGGGGAACCGGCCGCTGCGATCGTCGCCCACCTCGGGCGGCGGGGCGCTCAGTTCGGGATGCGCGGCCTCCAGGAACTGAAGCTCCTGCTTCAGCCGGTCGTATTCCGCGTCGCTGATTTCCGCCTTCGCCTGTTTGAAGTAGAGGTCGTCGTGCCGGGCGATTTCGGTCCGGAGTTCTTGTATGCGACGGCGGGCGGAGTCACTGTCCGACGTTATGCCCATCCGCGCCGCGTGACAGGTGAGCGCAACGACCAAGAAAAGCAGCAGCCAGGCAAGGCGCGGAACGCGGGCGGAAGGGCCGGTCATCGGACGAAGGGGTTGGGGTTGATACGCCCTGGCCCAAGGACGGCTGATCGGGAGCAATCCAATCCAAACGCCCGCAGCCGTCAAGGCAGGCGTGGCGAAGCCGAGCATTGCCGCCATGCTGCGGTCAATTCCCCGGGGCGAGGGCGCCCCGGCTCCATCATGCTGTAGGTTTGAACAGGTAGGGCGCGACCGCTGGGCGCGCCGTCCGATCAATGCACCATGCTGGTCAAACGCGGCGGGCCCAGCGGTCCCGCCCTACCCCTTGGCGTTCAGATGCGACGAGCGAAACGCGTCACCGCCAGCGCACCCAACACCCCAACAAACCACAGCGAAGGCGCGCCGCCACCTCCACCGCCACCGCCGGAACTGGGCGGAGGTGTCGTCGGGGTCGGCGGCGTGGGAGTTGTCGGCGTGGTGGAGCCCTTGGCGAGCGCGATGACGGTCATCGAGTAAGGGGCGAACGAGGCGCTAAACGTCGCGCCGGAAATGTTCATCGTGGAGCTGGCGAGGTCGGTGGCGCCGCTGCCGCCGGGCTTGGCGGCGTCATCCTGCGGCTTGCCGTAGCTGAACACGCTGGCCGAGGACGCGGGCGTGAAGCCGTTGACGGTGAAATTCGCCGTGAGCGAGGCCGCAGGGTCCTTGTTGATCACGAGCAGGTTCGTGTCGCCGGCGAGCGTGCTGACCGCGAAGACCGTGAGCAGCTGGCTGGTGCTGGTCGCCTGTACGACGGTGTCGCCGTGGCGCGCGAACTTCGAGAGCAGCTTGAACGCGTAATAGGTCGGATAACCCTCGTAGGAGGTCGCGGGTCCGCCCGATGCCGCGGAGGTGAGGATGCCGTAGTCGCCCCAGCCGCGCCAGCCGTAGAGTTCGGGGCCGTTGTTGTTGCGGAAGTCGGTGCCGTTGCGCAGATCCCACCACAGCAGCGCGTTGATGCCCGTCTGCAGGACGTGGCCGATGCTGTCGGCGAGGAACAGGCCGTTGACGAGGCTCGTGGTCTGCTTGCCGGGCTGGGAATAGACGGAGTTGTTTTCGGTCACGAGGATCTCGACGCCCGCGCCCGCCGTCGTGCCGAGATAATCGCTGAGCATCTGCCGGATCTTCGTCGCGTCCTCGGGCCAGGTCTTCGCCCGCTGGAGCAGGCCGGCGTCGGACTCGTAGGCGCCGCCCCAGGTGATGGCGTCGGCCTTGGGCGCCTGTTCATAACGGTGGTAGATCACGGCGTCGGGCGTCACGCCGAGCTCCTTGAGCCGGGCAAGCACGCGCGGGGTCCAGCCCTTGTGGGCGACGTTGGTGCGCGGATTGGTGACAAGCGGCGTCTGCGGGGACTTGGCGTCGAGCTCGTCCTCGCCCGCCTGCACGACCACGCCGATCTTGATCGTGGGGTCCACGGCCTTCATCCGCGTGATGTAGTCCCGGGCGCGGGTGGCGTAGGTGAACGGGTCCCACTGGACCGCCTGCTGGTCGGTTTCCCAGGAACCGTAGTTCTCGTTGCCGATCTCCCAGTATTTGAGCGCGTAGGGCGTGGCGCGGCTACGGCGCAGGAAGTTCATGCCGTCGTCCGTGCCCAGCGGCGCGGCGGCGCGCAGCGCGGCCCAGGTGCCGGCGGTCTGCCAGTTGTAACCCGTGCTGTCGGTGCCGATGGCCGCGTCGGCCGTGGTGGCGGCGTTGGCATAGGCGACCCACGCGGCGGCTTCCTCGGGTGTGCCGCTGCCGTAGTTCACCGTGACAAAGGCCTGCGCGTTGAGTCCCGTGATCAGGTCGGCGAACTTGTTCATGCCGCTGGCCCAGGTCCAGGTGTTGTTCAGCGTCTTGTTGACGCGCCAGTGATACTCGTCGGACAGCGAGCCGCCCGGGATGCGGATGGTGCGCACACCGGCCTGCTGGAGGAGGTTGACCGTCTGCGCGCTGCCCGCCTCGCCGTCCCACATGGTGGCGTTCAGGCCGAACACACGCTCGTCCACGGTGCGGACGGCGGTGCCGGTGTTGACGGTGACCGTGACGCTCTGCGCGAGCGCCAGGACCGGGCTGAGGAACAGGACGCAGGCGAACCTGCGGGTGACGGCGGACAGGAGGGACATGGGGTAAGCGGCCGGGGTAACAGCCACCACCAAACTACCCTAGTTCCGCCGCCAGCGCCATGAGTTGTTTGTCCCGGATTTTGAGAGGTTTTGCCAATCCCCACGGGCCATCCAGCACCGTCCACTATGCGTTTGCGGCGTTGCGCCCGAAGGCGCATAAACGCCGCATGAGCATGCTCACCGATGGCAGGATCTTCAACGTCCTCGGCGGCGCCGCCGTCCTGGGACTTCTCGCAGGGTGCTTCGAAACGAAACAGGAATTCACCCTCAACCCCGACGGCTCGGGCAAGGTCGTGCACCAGTCCACGTTCCAGACGATGGACATGGGCGGCGGCAAAGGCGACACCGCGAAGCAGGCCAAGGCCGCGGCCTCCGAACTGCTCAGCAAGAGCCAGGGCATCGAGGCGTGGCGCGACGTGAGCTACGAGGTGCTCGACGACGGCCGCATCGCGTTCAAAGGCACGGCGTATTTCCGCAACCTGTCGGACCTCGACATCCCCAACCAGACGATGCTCGAGTTCGACTGGGCGCGCGACGGCGGCAGCGGCACGCTCACGCTCCGCGCCAAGGACGGTCCGCAGGGCAAGCAGAAGCCCGCCGCCAAGCCCGCGGCCGACAACCTCACGCCCCAGCAGGCCGCGGCCAAGATCAAGGAGGCCCGCGCCAAATACCAGCAGATGAAGCCGATGATGGCCATGATCATGGGCGCGATGAAGCACGAGGTCGTGTTCCACCTGCCCGGCCGCACCGGCAAGTCCACCGCCTTCCAGAAGGACGGCGGCGCGCTGAGCCTGGCCTTT
>JAUPWC010000035.1 GCA_030916665.1 Verrucomicrobiota bacterium | reverse complement strand
CGCTCCTCGGCGGCACGGCCCACGCCCGCAGCATCAAGGAACTTAACTACCCGCACCCCATGCCGGCGTTCATCACGGCCGTCACCACCTTCGGCGACCGCCCCGACTGGTCGCCCGACGGGAAACGCATCGTCTTCCTCGAGAAAACTTACGGTGATGTCTTCGAGCTCGACCTCGCCACACGCGAGGTTTTCCCCCTGACTCACCACTACCACCACGAGGGCTACGTGCGCGCCCTGTATCTGGCCAACGGCGACATCCTCCTCTCCGGCGCCCGCAAGTTCGACGCGACCAACCCCGGCCCGTCGCGCAACGAGGCCAACGCCGAGCTCTGGGTCCTGCGCCCCGGCTCCGGCCGCGCCCCCGTCGCCCTCGGTGCCTTCTGCCGTGAAGGCCCCGCCGTCTCGCGCACCCAGATGCGCATCTCCTGGGCAGTGAAGGACGAATTCCACGTCGCCGACATCGCCTACGACGCCGCCGGCAACCCGCACCTCGCGAATGACCGCGTCGTGCTCCACCACGCCGACCTCCACCGCCCCGACAGCAAGATCGAGGCGCAGGACTTCCGTCCCGGTGCCGAGCACGAGCTGATCTTCAATATCTACACTTCGCGCGACAACACCCTCTCCGAGACCTACGGTCTCGACCTTAACACCGGCAAACTCACCGATTACTCGCGACTGCCCGACCGCTACTCCGAACCCGAGGGCATCTTTCCCGACGGCCGCCACACCCTCATCGAAAGCAGCCGCCACGCGCACAACTTCCGCGGCCAGAAAAACTACACTGGCATCGACCTCTACATCCTCGCCCTCGACGGCTCCGGCGCGACCCAGCGCCTCACGTTCTTCAACGACGACCCCGGCTTCAAGGCCTCCCAGGGCGTCATCTCCCCCGACGGACGCTTCATGGCCTTCCAACTCTCCAAGACCACCGACGAAACCGGCTACGGTTACGGCATCCTGCTGATGGACGTCCCCGGCTATCTCGCCAGCCGCGGCCTGAAGATGCCCGACACCCGCTGACAGTCATGACGACGCGGCGCCGCCTCTTCCACGGGCGGCGCCTCATCACCGACCGCGCCTGGGCCCGACCCACCAACCAAACCTCACGCCATGAAATCCCAGGAAAATCCCTGTCTTCCCGTCCTCCGCCCCGTTCGCCGACCACTTCCCGGACTACCCGCATTCGCTTTCCTGTTCACACTCCTTGGCTGCCTCGCTCCGCTCCGCGCCGAGCCGAAAAACGACTACCGCCCCAACATCATCTACATCCTCGCCGACGACCTCGGCTACGGTGACCTCGGTTGCTACGGCCAGCAGACGCTGTCGACCCCCCACATCGACCGGCTCGCCACCCAGGGCATGCGTTTCACGCAGCACTACGCGGGCAATACCGTCTGCGCCCCCAGCCGCTCCGCCCTGCTCGAAGGCAAGCACACCGGGCGCACCGGCGTGCGCGGCAATCTGCCCTACCACCTCCTTGATCCGAACGCCGCCACCTTGGGCAAGGCGCTCAAGGCCGCCGGCTACGACACGGCCGTCATTGGCAAATGGGGTGTCGGCCACCCGCCGCCGCTCGACGACCCGCAGCGCCACGGTTTCGATCACTTCTACGGCTACATCAACATGTGGCACGCCCACAATTTCTACCCGGAGTTCCTCTACCGCAACGGCGAGAAACATATCCTCACCGGCAACGTCCTCGACCCACGCATCACCTTTCCGCGCCAGCCCGAGGGCAGCGGCGTGGCCATGGAGAAAGTGGTCTTCGCCCCCTACGAACTCGAACGCGAGGCCCTCGACTACATCGGTCGCCCGCGCGAAAAACCGTTCTTCCTGTTTTTCTCGATGATCCAGCCGCACAACAACGGCGAATACGGCAAGATCTACGGCGACGGCGGCTACGAAGTCCCCACCTACGGCGAATATATCAACCGCCCATGGCCCCGGGCCGAAAAGGGGTTCGCCGCCAACATGCGCATGCTCGACGACACCGTCGGCAACCTCCTGCGTCGCCTCGCCGAGGCCGGTCTCGAGCACAACACTATCGTCATCTTCGGCAGCGACAATGGCTCCTGTGATGGCTCTGGCCACGACCACAAGTTCTTTCAAAGCAGCGGACCGCTCCGCGGCTCCAAGCGCGACCTCTACGAGGGCGGGATCCGCGTGCCCTTCATCGTCAAATGGCCCGGCAAGGTCCGCCCCGGCTCAACCAGCGACCACCTCAACGCCATGTGGGATCTCTTCCCCACCTTCGCCGAGATCGCCGGTGCCCCCGTGCCCGCCGACCTCGACGGCATCTCCATGCTGCCAACCTGGCTGGGGCAATCCGGCCAGAAACAGCACGACCACCTCTACTGGGAATACAACGAACAAGGCGGCAAGCAGGCCATCCGGCAGGGAAAATGGAAAGCCGTTCACCTCAACCTGAGCGACCCGAAAAAGGAAAAAGTGTTCGAACTCTTCGACCTCGAAACCGACCTCGCCGAGCAGACAAACGTCGCAGACCGTTTTCCCGAAGTCGCCGCCCACCTGCGCTCGCTCATGACCCGGGCCCATCACCCCCATCACCTGGTCAAACTCTTCCCTGGCGAAAACTAAACGGGCGCCCAGCCACGCGCGCTCGACTCGGTCACCGCTACTCCGCCAACCAAAAATCGCTACCACCTCCTGATGACTACCCTCCGAACCACCCTTTCTCATTTGCAGAGGCGTTGCCTTGCCGCCGGGCTGATCGCCCTGCTTTTCGTGATCATGTGGGCTTCCGTCCCGCTTGCCCGTGCCAGCGCCCCGCCCTCCGTGGTCCTCATCTTCGTCGACGATCTTGGCTACGGCGACCTCGGCAGCTACGGTTCCCCGGAAATCGCCACGCCCCGCTTGGACCGGATGGCCAGGGAAGGCTTGCGCGCCACAAGCTTCTACGTGGCCTCGCCCGTCTGCAGCGCTTCCCGGGCGTCCCTGCTGACCGGCCGCTATCCGCATCGCAACGGCACCACCGGGGTCTATTTTCCCGGCGCCAAGGGCCTCGCCCACGAGGAAGTGACCCTCGCCGAACTCCTCAGGACGGCGAACTACGCCACCGCCGCCATCGGCAAGTGGCACCTCGGCGACCAGGCCGATTCCCTGCCCACCTCCCATGGTTTCGATTCCTACTTCGGCATCCCCTACAGCAACGATATGTGGATCAATCCCAACCACCCTATTGCCGCCGACGCCGTATTCACCCTGGGATACAACCGGGAGCGCGCCCTCGCCGACCAAGCCTTCATCAAATCCGTCGCGGCCGATCGCGCCGCCCTGAGCAAGCGCGGCATCAAGGAATACGCCCCTTTGATGGCGGGATCCGAAGTAATCGAATACCCCGCCGACCAGGCCACGCTGACCCGTCGCTACTTTGACCGCGCTCTGGACTTCATCGAGCGCACGGGCGACCAGCCCTACTTCCTCTTCCTCACCCCTGCCATGCCCCACGTGCCGCTCTTTGCCACCGACGCCTTCCTCGGCCGGAGCCGCGCCGGAGCCTACGGGGACACGGTGGAGGAAATCGATTGGAATGTCGGGCGCCTGCTCGACTATCTTGACCAATCGGGAAAGGGCGAAAACACCCTCGTGATTTTCCTCTCTGACAACGGACCGTGGCTTGAAAAAGGTGTTCACGCCGGCAGCTCCGGCCCGTTCCGCGACGGCAAGTTCTCAGTCTACGAAGGCGGCGTCCGCGTTCCCGCCCTCTTCCGCTGGCCCACGCGCATCCCCGCCTGCTCTACCTCCCGCGAGATGCTCGTGTCTACCGACCTCCTGCCCACCATCGCCGCTCTCGCTCCTCTCCCGGTCGAGCATAATCGTCTCGACGGTATCGACCTCGGAGGACATCTGGCAGCCCCTGAAAACCCGTTGAAACGCCCACCCCACTACTACGACCAGGGAGGCAAAGTAGTCGGCGTTCGCCAAGGCCCATGGAAGTATCTGCCCAGCGGTGGAGGCCGCTTCCGCTCTGATACCGACCCCGCTGAGCTCTACCACCTCGGCGAAGATCCCGCCGAACGCTTCAACCTGGCCGCGCGGCATCCGGACCTCGTCGCCAAGCTCCAATCCCTCATTGACGAGCGCATCAGCAAATACGTCCCACCCAGTAGCCGCGCCTCGTCGCGCAAGTGATCCGCGCCGCTCCATTCAGACAAGTTACCCGCTTCAACACCTGGCCGCGCGAACTCCTCCTGAGATTGTCTGGCATCAAGCGCCCCGGCATCGAACCCCGAGCCAATCCAACCGATCGACCACCCTCACCGCCATGCGGCCACCCCTTCGGATCGTCCTAACCCCGGCTCAAACCCCGGCCAGGCGCTCGTCGGCGTCGCCAAAGTGATCGAGCTTCACGTCCATGCGGTCCATCAGGCTGAGATAGAGGCTGCAGAGTTTCCGGTTGTCGTCACCCGCCGACGTGTAGTCCAGCACCCGGCCGGTCTTGAGCCTCCGGCCCAAACCACCGACGGTCACGAGCGGCACCTTGGAATTGTCGTGCCGCGATCCCGACCACATATTCGAGAGGAACATGAGGCACGTGTTGTCCAACACCGTGCCGTCCCCCTCGGGCATCTCGTCCAACCGCTTTGCCAGGTAGGCGAGCTGACTCACATGGAACCGGGTCATGCGCTCGTAATGATCCGAGGTGTCGCTGTGCGAGGTCTTGTGATGCGGATCAGGGGCGTTGAGCCAGGGATAATACAATCCGGACAAATCGCGTGCGAGCAGCAGCGAGGCCACCCTAGTCTTGTCAGACTGGAACCCAAGCGCGATAATATCACACATCAACCGCGTGTGCTCGCGCAGGTCCTCCGGTAGCCCGTTTTCGGGCCGCTGCATCGCGAAGAGGGGTCGCCCGGTGTGCTTGGCGCGATCCGCGGCCTTGTCCATGCCGGAGCGCATGCGCTCGATGCCGCGCTCCACCTCGCGCACACTGGTCAGGTATTCGTCGAGCTTGCCTTTGTCGGCCGCGCTGATGCGCCGGCTCAGTTCCTTGGCGCGGTCGGAGATGCGATCCAGCACGCTGAGATTGCGCAGGCTGCCGCGATTCTCGAACAGGCTGTCAAAGGCCAGCGCGGGATACATCTCGTTCGGCACGGGGGAATCCGCATTGCGCCAGGAGATGTGCGAGCTGTAGGCGTTTGAAAAATTGGTCTCGTGGTAACCCGTCATTGGCTGCTCACAGGCCAGCACCATGCTGGGCTGGACGGTCTCCTGCCCGATGTGGTTGGCCAGCACCTGGTCCATGCTGATGCCGCCTTGGATGATCGAACCCTTGGCGATGGGCGTGCCGGAGAGCAGGTTGCCGGTCTGCGCCGGATGGATGCCCTGTCCCGTGGCCTGGCGGTTGAAGAGCCCTTCGATCACGTTGATCTTGTGCTTGAGGGGCTCCAGCGGCTCCAGCGACCGGCTGAGCTCAAGGCCACCGGCCGTCTCCTTTGCCCACCAGTGCGGAGGACAGATGCCGTTGCCCATGAACATCACCCCAAAACGCTTGGGCGCCACGGCCGCCGCACCCGCCGTCTCGCCGGCAGCAGTGACGAGCGGTCCGGCGAGCGACTCAAGCCAGGGCAGCGCCATCGTCACCCCCACGCCCTTGAGGAACGTGCGACGGGTGAGCGTGCGGCGCGGTGAATCGGGACGATGCTTTTTGGGGTTCATGACGTGCGGTGGTTCATGGTTCGCGGGGGGTGCCGCGCTTGTGCAAAAATTGGGGACTGGTGACGATGCTCTCGATGACCGCGCTGAAGCGGTGGTCGTTGGTCGCCAGCTTGGCCTGCATCTCCTCGACCAACAGATCGTCGGACAGGATCGGGCTGCGGTTCAGGGCGTAGGCCAGAAGCTTGCGGCAAAAATTCGCCACAAAGTCGTCCTCCCGGTGCGCGAGAATGTGCTCGCGCACGCCCGCCAACCCCTCGCCGTAGCCGCCGTCGGGAAACTCCGCCCGGGTGTCCACCGGCCGGCCGGCCAGGTCCTTCGTCCGTCGCTCGCCGATCGGGCCGTAGCCTTCGAAGACCAGCCCGAAGGAATCGATACGGGCATGACAGGAGTAGCAGCTCGGATCCTCCCGGTGCCGCGCCAGCATCTCCCGCAGGGGCAGAGCGCTCTCCGCCTCGCTGCTGGGCAGCACCGGCACATCTGCCGGTGGTGGCGGCACGCGTTCGCCGAGCAGGTTTTTAACGACCCAGTTTCCCCGCTTCACCGGGCTCGTGCGCAACCCGGGCGCGTGCAGGGTCAGGAAGGCCGCCATCGGCAGCAGGCCGCCACGCTCCTGCCGGAAGGCCTCTGGTGCGTGGCTCCACCCGTCTGCACCGGCCGGCCCGGGCGTTATTCCATAATGAGCCGCCAGCACCGGGTTCACAAACGTGTCTCCCGCATGCAGGAAATCCAAGATCGACCGGTCGCGCTGGAACACGTCGAGCACGAACCGCACCGGCTCCTCATACATCGCCTGCCGCAGCTCGGGCGTGAAGGTAGTGAAATGCGCCAAGTCCACCGTCGCGATCTCCTCGAAGCGGCGGAATTCGAGCCAGTTTCCGCCAAACTCCACCGCCAGCGCCCGGGCGCGAGGGTCACGCAGCATCCGCCGGGCCTCGGCGACAATGACCTCCGGCCTCTTCAGTTCCCCAGCGGCGGCTCGCGCCAGCAACGCTTTGTCCGGTAGGCTGGACCACAGGAAATAACTCAGCCGGCTGGCCAGGGCATGATCGGAATAAGGCTCGATCCCCGGTCCCTCCGCCAGCAGGTCGAGGCGGTAATTCATGTCCGGCGCCACCAACACAGCCGTGACGCACTCCCGGATCGCCTCCTCGTGCGTCAGCCCCTCCGCCCGGGTCGTCCGGTAAAAACCCAGCATGGCTTCCCGCTCGTCGGACCACAGCGGGCGCCGGTAAGCCCGCTCGGTGAACTTCAGCAAGGCCTCCAGGTGCGCGGGCTCGGCCGCAATCCGGGCCGCCTCCACAGCCCGGATCGTGGCGTTGGTGACGTTGAAAAAATCGCTGATCGCGGCGCTGACGACTTCGCTTTGTCCTTCCGTCAGGTCGATCAACCGCGCCTGCATCCGCCGGATCTCGTTCTCCGCAACGGTATCGGTGGCCGCGGCCGGCGATTCGATGTCCTGCACATCCGCATCCGGGTTCGCCGCGGTCATGCTCCGGTTGCCGGCGTTCTGCCGCAACGTGCGCAACGTCGCGTTCGCGACAAACTCGCTGTCCCACCACAGGGCGTCGAGCTCCGCCTGGCCCGCCTCGTCGAGAATGAGTTCATAAAGGGGTTGGTCGTCCCGGAAATAGCCGAGGCGGCTGTGCACGCCCGAACTCAGGTAGCGCCCGATGTCCTTCTTCGTCTCGAAATAATTGCGGCCCCGCTCGGCCTTGTAGAACAGGTCGGGAAACACGCTGCTGAACCGGGCGAACGCCGCCTCGTAGCGCGCGCGCTGGCCGGCCGGCACGTGCAGGTCGGGATCACCGGGCACATTCTCGATCAGGGGCGTCTTGCCGGGACCGAAGGGATTCTTGGTGCCCGGCTCGACCACCGGCTCGCGGTCCGGCCGGGCCTCGCCCTCCACCTGCAGCTGGGCGCGGTCATAGGAACGCCGGTGCGTGGCATACTGCACGTTTTTCCAGATCAGCAGCGGATAGCTGTCCGCAGCAATCTTGCCGGCCTCGATGTTCAGGAAGCGGTGCTCGATCTTGCTCCGCACACGCGCGACGTGGTCCCGCATCGCCTCGCATCCCGCGCGGACCGCCTCCGGGCCGGCCGCGCCGGGCGCGGGCAGTTGCCGCCAACGCTCCCGCAACCCGGCCAGCGGTCCGATCTCGTCCAGCTCCTCCTCCAGCAGAGCGTGGACGGTGGCGAGATATTTCGCGCTCACCCCCCGCTCCCGCGCCACGTCGGCGAGCGTCGCCGCCGGATGCCCGAGCGCGGCCCGGTGCTGGAAATGCCAGGCGGCGGCAAAGTAGGCGGCCAAGTCCGTGTTCTGTCGGCGGTAGAAATCAATGATCCGATGAACCCAATATTTGTCACGGTCAGTGTCGGCGAGCATCGGAAACGGTGCGAAGGCAAAGCCGTCGGGCTGCAGATACAGGTGGCTCGCCACGTCGCGCGCGGCGGCCAGATATTTCCGCAGCAGGGTCGGCGACATGATCAGGGTCTCACCCGAGTTGTCGAAACCCGCCGTGTTCGCCGGATCGATCGGAAACTCCTTCGTCGGCCGGAGATCGACGCCCGTGAGGTCGCGCACCGTGTAGTCATACTCCATGTTGCTCAGCCGCCGCGGCAGCACGATGCCCGGGTCCCCGGCGCTCTTCGCGGCCTCCGCCTGGAAGGCATCCTTGATCCATGCGATCACCGCCGCCCGCTCCGCCGGCGTGGGCAGCCGCTCGGCATCGTCCGGCGGCATGTCGCCATCCTCGAGCATCTCCCGCACCAACCGCCAATGCCCGTGGTCCGCCAGGGCCGAGGCTCCGGTGGTGTAGGGCTTGAGGTCGAAATCCGCCTTGGCCTTGGCGCCGGCGTGACAATCCAAGCAGTAGGTTTCGACGAAGGGCCGCACCTCCCGGACAAAGCGCTGGTCCAGGACCCGAGCCTCTTCCCCGCTGGCGGGCATCGCCATCATGCCCCACCACGCGCCCAACCCCACCAGCGCGCGGATCGGTCCGTGACAGTGCCGTTGCCTAGGCCATGACCGCACGCGACTGGCGGCACGGGGAAGCGGGGTATCCTCGAGGTGCACACCTGCGAACGAATCCTCTCGATGGAGACCGACAACCGCCTCCCTGTTTTATCGTCACTCATGCCGCAGTAAGCGGCCCGGAGGCGTGACACGCCTGTCCCACCCAAGCGTTACGGCAATACGGCAGCCCGTTTGCCGCCGCGCAATTCGCCGCATGTCGTGATGTCACCCATGCTGGCTTTACCCCGAGTCCTGCTGCCGTGTCTGCTTACCGCGTGCCCCTTGCTTTCGGCCTCGCGCGATGCCGCTTCGCTTCGCGCCAACCTCGTCAACCACGACCGCGCCATCCACGTGCTCGACGTGTGGATGCGCGATCCGTATATTACGACCGGGCCCGACGGAGCCTATTACCTAACCGGCACCGCCGCAAACCAAGGCGATCCCCGCTGGCCGACCGACCGCTACAACAGCGGCCTCGACCGGCCTGATATCACTGGCACGACCGTTCCCGCGATAGTCGGCACCTCCGTGCGCCTCTGGAAAAGCGACGACCTGCTCCAATGGGACGAACTGCCTTCGCCCTTCTCGCTCACCGACGGATACTGGCCCGGCGTTGAAGCAGCGGCCTTCGCTACCGTGCCGCCCAAGGACTGGCGCCTCTGGGCCCCCGAGGTCCACTTCCTCCAAGGCAAGTGGATGATCGTCCACACCAGTCCGGCGCCCGTCAACCAAGGCGCCAACCTCGCCATCGCCGCCGGCCCTGGCTTCGCGGGCCCCTTCGCCCATCCGCTGAAAGACAAAATGCGCGGACGCCACGATCCGTCTCTTTTTCAGGATGACGACGGCACCATTTACCTACTCTGGGGCAACACTTGGATCGCGCCCCTCCTGCCCGACCTATCCGACTTCGCGCGCGCACCCGTGCGCATCGATCCTTCCGACCGTCGCATAGGTCACGAAGGCGCCACTCTGCGCAAGATCGGGAAAAAATACGTCCACTTCGGCACCGCTTGGTCAACCGATCAGCTGCGCAAGGGCTCCTACAATCTTTACTACTGCACTGCCGACCGGCCCACCGGCCCTTACGGTCCACGCCAATTCGCCGGACGCTTCCTCGGCCACGGCACCCCGTTTCAGGACCAACAGGGACGCTGGTGGTGCACCGCCTTCTTCAACGCCAACGTCCCGCCGGTGTCCGACGCAAACATCCAGATGCGTGACCTGGGCGACAACGCCCAGACCATCAACGAACAGGGTGTCACGCTCGTGCCCCTCGAGGTCCGCCTCCTAGAAAGCGGCGAACCTTTCATCCGCGCCAAGGATCCGCGCTACCGCAATCCCGGACCCGACGAAGCTCAGTCGTTCCCACAACCCTAGGACGCCCCCACTCCCTGGCTCGTCCAAAATCAGAATCAACCCCGCCGAACATGAATTGGATCGCCCGACAACTCGCTCTCGCCTCCTTCGTTCTCACACCGTTCGCATCCATTGGTGCCGCCGCCAGTCCTGATCCGGCAATCCTCCGCACGGCCCTCGAGAGCCACGACCGCGCCGTGCACATCCATGATCATTGGATCCGCGATCCTTTCATCACCCTTCAGCCCGACGGTTGGTATTACCTCACCGGCACCACGCTCGAAGCCGGCATGGATGGCATTGTCGGCATCTACCTCTGGCGGAGCCGGGACCTCGCCACCTGGGAGCCCCTGCCCCGTCTGTGGCGCTTCGAAGACACGTCATGGATCAATCTTTCCCAACCCGTCAAACACCGTGCAGGAACACTGCTCGTGTGGGCACCCGAACTGCATCGCGTCGGCGATCGCTGGGCCATCGTACACACCACCAACAACGGGTTCGCCAACCTTCTGCGCACCGCCGGTCCCGAGCTGAACGCACCGTTGGACGAGCCAATGGGCGCCAGTTTCGGCGGTCGCCACGATCCCTCGCTCTTCGTGCATGAGGATGGCACGCCATGGCTGGTCTGGGGCGTCCTTTCCCTGCAACCCCTCAAGCCCGACCTCAGCGGCTACGCCGGCCCCCAGATCAATCTCGCACCCAGCGATCGCAAGATGGGACACGAGGGTTCCCACATCGTCAAAATCGGCACCAAATATGTCTGGTTCGGCACCGCCTGGTCCACCGACCAGATGCGCAAGGGCACGTACAACCTCTACTACGCCACCGCCGATCAACTCACCGGGCCCTACGGCCCGCGCCGCTTCGCCGGCCGCTTCCTCGGCCATGGCACGCCATTCCAGGACAAACAGGGCCGCTGGTGGTGCACCGCCTTCTACAACGCCAATGTGCCCCCCATCGCCGATGACCAGGCCCACGCTGACCTTGCCGACAACGCCTACACCCTCAACCGCCAAGGCACCACGCTGGTCCCGCTGGAGGTCACCATCGCCCCGGACGGCGAAGTGAGCGTTCGTGCCAAGGACCCGCGTTACCGCAACCCCGGCCCGGAAGAGATTCAAAAATTCCCCCACCCATGAAATTGCCAGATTCAATTCGGCCATTTGGCCTCTCTGCCCTCGTCGGGCTGTTTGCTGCCGGGCTCGTCGGCCCGACCGTCTGCGCCCGCCCGCCCGCGCGACCAAACATCCTGGTCTTCATCTGCGACGACCTCAGCGCCCGCGACCTGCCGGCTTACGGCGCCACTGATGTGCGCGCCCCGCACACCGACCGGTTGGCCGCGTCGGGAATGGTCTTCGAGCGCGCGTTCATCGTCTCGCCCGCTTGCGCACCGAGCCGCGCCGCGATGCTCACCGGACTCTACCCGACCCGCAACGGCGCGACGGCCAACCACAGCTACAAGCGCGACGACGTCGCCTCGCTCCCGGCTGTCCTTGCCGGCCTGGGTTACCAAACCGCCGCCTTCGGCAAGGTTGCCCACGGCCCCAAGGATACCGGCCGCCACGGCTTCGTCAACGCGACCAACAACAACAAGTTTGATCCCGCCGAAATCGCCGCATGGTTGCAGCAACGCGACCGCAGCCGGCCCGTCGCCCTCTTCGCCGGCACCCACGCCCCCCACGTCCCCTGGCCCGCCAATCACGGTTACGATCCCGCCACCCTCAGGATTCCGCGCTTTCACTACGATACGCCCGAGACCCGCGCCGACCGCGCCCGCTACTATACGGATGTCACCCAGGGCGACACGGACTTCGGGGCGGTTGTCGAGATGGCGCGCCGCGAACTCGGACCCGACACCCTCGTGATCTTCACCAGCGATCACGGTGCCCAATGGCCCTTCGGCAAATGGAACCTCTACGACGAGGGCATTTGCGTGCCGCTCATCATCGCGTGGCCCGGGCACATCCCCGCCGGCACCCGCACCGCAGCCAACATCAGCTGGCTGGATCTGCTGCCCACCCTGATCGACGTCGCGGGCGGCGACGTTCCCGCCGGGCTCGACGGCCGCTCGTTCGCTCCCGTGCTGACAACTCCCGGCACCCCCCATCGCGACCGGATCTTCACCACCCACGACCACGATGGCCGCGCCAACGTCTATCCCATCCGCTCCGTGCGCACCGCCGGGTGGAAATACATCCGCAACCTCCAGCCCGGTTGGATCCACAGCAACCACAGCGACCGCTTCCGGAAGGATGGCACCGCCCGCTACTTCGAGTCCTGGGAGGCGGCGGCTGTTCACGACCCGCACGCCGCCTTTGTCCTCACTCGCTACCGCCAGCGCCCGGCCGAGGAACTCTATGACCTCGCCGCGGATCCGGACGAGTTGAACAACCTCGCCGCCGATTCGCGCCACGCCGCCACGCTCGTTGCCCTGCGCGGCGAACTCGATGTCTGGATGGAATCACAGTCCGACGCCGGTGTCGCCGCCATCAAGGCCCAGCCCTGGTTGCCCGGCGACCCCGGCCTCGTCGGTCCTGATCTTCGCTAAACCTCCCCACCATGAAATTTCCCATCCTCTGCGTTGTTACGCTGCTGGGCTTGACCCTGAATGCCGCCACCCCGCCCAACGTCCTGCTCATCCTCGTGGATGACCTCAAACCGGCCATCGGCGCCTACGGCGACCCCGTCGCCATCACGCCCCATCTCGACCGGCTGGCCAGTCGCGGCACCCGATTCGACCTCGCCTTCTGCAACCAGGCGGTCTGCGCGCCCTCGCGCAACAACCTCTTCACCGGCCTGCGCTCGACCACCACCGGGCTCTATACGCTCGGTCTCAACTTCCGCCACGCCGTTCCCGACGCCGTGACCCTGCCCCAATACTTCCGCTCGCAGGGCTACCACGCCGCTTCCCTGGGCAAGGTTTACCACATCGGCCACGGCAACGTGAACGACGACGCCTCCTGGAGCATCCCCCATCACAAGGAACTCGTGATCGAATACGCCGACCCCGCCAGCAAGCCCGCCGGCCGCCTCACCCGCGAGGAAGCGATGTTCTCCAACTATCGGGGTGATTCGCCCGTCCAGGACCTGCCCCGCAGCGCCGCCTGGGAATCGCCCGAAGTCCCGGACGAGTCCTACGCCGACGGCCGCATCGCCGCCGAGGCCGCCCGTCGCCTGCTGGCCCACGCCGCCGATCCCAGGCAGCCGTTCTTCCTCGCTGTCGGTTTCGCCCGTCCCCATCTGCCCTTCTCGGCCCCCCGGCGATACTGGGACCTTTACCGCCGCGAACACCTGCCCCTCACCGTCAATCCCGCTCCCCCCGCCGATGCCCCGGGCTATGCCATCAAACGCAAGGGCGAGATAACCAACTACGATCCGATCCCCCTCTCGGGCGATCTCGACGCCGATCTGCAGCGCACCCTCGTCCACGGCTACTATGCCAGCACCTCCTATGTCGACGCCCAGATCGGCAAGGTACTCGATGCCTTGGATCAGACGGGGCTGGCCGCCAACACGATTGTCATTGTCTGGGGCGACCACGGCTTCCACCTCGGCGATCACGGCTCGTGGACCAAGCATTCCAACCACGAGCAGGCCAATCGCATCCCGCTCATCTTCGCCGGACCGGGCATCGCCGCAGGTGCCGCCACCCAATCGGTGGCCGAGACCGTGGACATTTTTCCCACGCTATGTGATCTTGCCGGCCTGCCCGCACCCCGCGTGCCACAGGGGCTGGATGGCTCCAGCCACGCCCCGGCGTTGCGGCATCCGGGCACCGTGGTGGACACCTATGCCTATCACGCGTATCCGCGCGGCGGCGCCAAAGGCGAAAATTTCCTCGGCCGCGCCATCCGAACGAATCGCCACCGCCTGGTGGAATGGAAGACAATCGGCGCCCCCGCCGACACCGCCGAGTTCGAACTCTACGACTATTGGGCCGACCCGCACGAGACCCACAACCTCGCGTCCGCGCAGCCCGGTATCGTGGCCGCTCTCCGGCTTCTCCTGGCCCAACACCCCGAGGCCAGACCCCAATCCCAACGCCGCCCCTGATCTCATGCCCCGCTCCCTCCCCGCCCGCCTGCTTCTGCTCTCCTCCACCCTGCTGGTGTCTCTCCAGTCGGCAGACGCCCCCGCCTGGCAACCACTACTCGATGCTCAACTCTCCCACTGGGAAGTCTGGATGGGTGTCCCCCACTCCAGCGTCATCGGCCTGCCACCCGGCACCACGCAGTCGGACAACGTCACCAAGGGCACACCCCTCGGCCTCAATCACGACCCCAAGAAAGTCTTCTCCGTCATCGAGCAGGACGGTGTGCCCGTCCTGAAGATCACCGGCGAAATCTACGGCGGTCTCACCACCCTCGCCAGCTACGGCGACTACCATTTCTCCTGCCAGGTCCGCTGGGGCGAAAAGAAATGGCCGCCCCGCGAAAATCTCCGCCGCGACTCCGGCCTGCTCTACCACTGCACCGGCCCACACGGCGCCTTCTGGAATGTCTGGAAACGCTGCGTCGAGTTTCAGGTTCAGGAAAAGGACTTCGGCGACCTCTTCATGCTCGCTGGTACCGGTGGCGACGTCCGCTACCGCGACCTTGAGGTGAAGGCCCAATACGACCCCAAGGGCATCTGGGACCAGACCCGGCCTCTCCGCCCCCTCGGTCGCGTCCAACGCTCGGCCGACCACGAGAGCCCCCACGGTGAATGGAGCACGCTCGAGGTCTACACCGTCGGCAACCGCGCTCTCCACCTCGTCAACGGCCACGTCGTCATGGCCATCGAAAACATCCGCGAGAAATCCCGCTCCGGCAGCGAAGACTTCGTTTCTCTCGCCTCCGGCCAGATCCAGATCCAATCCGAGGGCGCCGAGGTTTACTACCGCGACATCAAGCTCCGCCCTCTCACCCAGTTTCCCGAGAACCTGGCCCGAGCCGCTGGGTTCACTCCCTGAAGCACCCGCGCCTCGCTCGAAACCAACCCAATCCCTCCTTCCTGCCCATGAAAAAACCCTTCGTTCTGCTCGTCTCCTGCCTCCTCCTGGCCGTCGCCCCGACCGCCAACGCCGCGTCAAAGCCCATCGTCTGGATTTATACCGACATGTCCGACAAGGCCATCCCGGGAAAAAACCACATGGGCACCGTCAACGACCCCGACGACATCTCGGCCATGGCCGGCTATCTCCTGCTCGCGAACGAAT
>JAUPWC010000034.1 GCA_030916665.1 Verrucomicrobiota bacterium | reverse complement strand
GGTGCCAGAGGCGAAGGACTGGGTCATAGAGGGAACCGCCGAACCAGAATAGGCTTGCCGGTTATTGGCTGCGAAACGAACATCCGGCTCATCGTCCGCATGTTCCGCAGAACAACAGACTGTTTTCTGGCAGGACCGACTGACTGGCTCCACGCGGCACCAGTTCATATCTGATCGCATGAGCGGACGCTTCAAAGTTCTGCAGTTCAACATGCAGTATGGGCAGCCGTGGGATGACACCTATCCCGACACCGCGCCGATCCGCATCAAGGGCACGGTGGATGAGATCCGCGCGCATGACGCCGACATCGTGATGCTGCAGGAGGTGGAGCAGACGCTGTCGGGCGGAGAGCAGGCTCAGCCGCCGCCGCATTACACGCGCCTGCGCAAGGAATTTCCCACTTACGACGGCTACTTCAGCTACCCCAAGCCCGACGCCCGCGAGCTGCCCTTCGGCATCGGACTTGCGATCCTCTCGAAGACGCCGCTGCGCGAGCACGTCTGCATGAACCTTCCCTCGCCGCCGGTGGAGTTCGATTTCTTCGGCGAGAAAAAGACACCGACCGACCGCCTGCTCATTGGGGCCACGACCACGATCAACGGGCGCGAAGTCCGCCTGCTCAACACGCACCTGCTGGCGTTTTTCATGCTGAACTCCAGCAGCGAGGTGCATCTCGAGCAGCGTCAGCTCGTGGAGGACCAGCTGCGGCGTTCCGCCGGGGTGCCGACGCTGCTCACCGGGGATTTCAACGTCAGCAAGCACCAGTCCCTGATCCAGCAGTTCGCCGATGCCGGCTACCTGACCGTGCAGGCCACCGAGTTCACCTGGCGCCGCCGGCCCTTCGTGCTCGACCACATTTTCTACAATTGCTGGCTCCGGCCGGTGAGCCACGCGGTCAAGCCGACGCGCGCCTCGGACCACCACACGCTGAGCGCGGTGTTCGAGTTTGCGGAGTGAGTGACCGTCTGGAGGGTCGGTCTCGCGGCGGACTGCTGTTGCCGACTTGATGTAGGGCGGGGTCTCCGGGCACCCCGCCTTCTTCGATGCCGGTATCGCGCTCGCGGCGGGGTTCGGAGACCCCGCGCTACAGTCCAGAAACGCGGGAGTGGAATGAATTTCCGCCTTTACCGTTTCGCCCGCCGCACGCGCTCTTTCTCGTCCTCGCGTTCCTCCTCGAGGCGGGCCCTTTCGCCGGTGATCTGTTTCCGGATCTTGTCGGCTTCGTCGAGATTCTGCGCGGACAGAGCGCCGGTCAGCTGCTGTTTGAGGAAAATTTCCCGCTCGGCGATCTTGCCCTGATACACGCGGTCGATCTCGGCGAGGCGGGCTTTCTGCTCCGCGGTCAGCGGGGCGGCGGCGGGGTCGCTCTTGGCGAGGCGTTCCATGGCGATTTCGTAGGCGCTTTTCATGCCGGGATGTTGCACCACGAAATACACAAAACACACGAAATAAAAATCACCGGTCCTTGTCCGGTTATCGTGTCGTTCGTGTATTTCGTGGTCACCCTCCGAACTTCACGCCGAAGAGCAGCAGCAAAATCAACAGCACCACCGGCGGCCAGAAGCCGCCGTAGCGCTTCGCCCACCGCCCGGAGGCTCCGGCCAGCAGCACGGCGGTCATCAGGGCGAGGGAGACAGGGGCGAGCCACTCCGCGCGGAACCGCGCCGGGAAATACACGCCGGGCAGCGTCGTGCAGTGCCGGAGCAGCCAGTCGGCGGCGATGATGATGAGCGCGGCCGCGGAGTTGAAGAGGGCGCTGAGCGAGAGGAGCCCAGGCAATCCCGTGAGCAACGACAGAAACCCGGCGATCAAGGCCAGCGACGAGAGCGGCAGGATGACGAGATTGGCAACGAAGGCACCCAGCGAAAACAGGCCGAAGAAGCCGATGCCCGACGCCGTGCTCGCGATGAAGGCCGCCCAGCAGCCGGCGGTCGCCGCGATCATCTTGCGGCCGGTCCAGCTGACGGTGTGGTGCCACCAGCGCCAGGCCGGACGAGGTACGAAGGCGAACGGTTGCCAGCGCTCCAGCCAGCGGTCGGCAAGCGGCCCGCCGAAAAGGATCAGGGCGGCGACCACGGAGTAGGACATCTGGAACCCCGTGCTGAACAGCTGCAGCGGATCGGCCAGCAGCGTGCAGACCGCCGCGGCGCTCAGGGCCGCGAAGGTGTTGCCGGGGAGCCGCAGCGCTTTCGACGAGAGCAGGAACGCGATCATGACGTAGGCGCGGATGGAAGGCGTGCCGGCACCCGTGACCTGCACGTAGAGCCAGAGCACCGCCAGCGTCACCAGAGCTTCGGGGCGGCGCGGGACGCGCAGCACCGTAAGCATCATGTGCAGGGCGAGGGCGATCACCCCGACGTGCAGGCCGCTGACGGAAAACACATGGAAAGTGCCGCTGCGCATGAAGGCGTTTTCCTGCTCGGCGCTCAGGGCGGCCTTTTCGCCCAGCAGCATGGCGAGATAGAGCGAGGCGGCCTGCGGGTGCTCGTCCAGCCCATGGCGCAGGATTTTTTCCAGGCGATCCCGCAGGCTGGTGACCAGCGTGCGAACGGCGGACGGTGGCGCCAGTTCACGCACCACACGCGAGCGGATCAGGCGCTGACGGATGCCGAGATTGGCCAGGTAGTCGTTGAAGCCCGCATCGGCGTCATCTCGCGGCAGCGGTTCCAGCACACCCTGGATTTCGTATTGGCCGGAGATGCGGGGGAGCGTGCTGATCCGGCGGTTCGCCGAGAAATAGATGCGTTGCCCGACCAGTTCAGCGTCGGTGCCACCGGCCGCGACGACGATGCCCAGCCCCGACACGCTGCGGGCGCGCGACGTCGAGCCAAAGACCTCGGTGACGCGCACCGTCAACGTGACCTCCCGCGGCGGGCGGCTTTCTCGCTGGTGCAAGTGCGGATGCCGGAGATGCAGCAGCAGGAAGCCCGAGAGCAGGGCCGCCAGCGCCAGCGCGGACAGACTCAGACGGTTGCGTCCGGTTGCCGCCGCCCAACCGGCGCACAAGGCCGCCAACCCGGCCACGATCAGGAACGGCCACACGCCGGCCGGAGGCACCGGCCAGATCTTGGCCGCCGGCAGTCCGGCCATGAGCGGCAACAGCAGCCAGAGCAGGGGCGCGCGGATGGAGTGGGCGGGCGTGGGCATGGGGCGGATCTGCGCCCTGGCCCGGTTCGCAGCCCCCATAGCCAAAGGATCGGCCGGCCGCCTTCAAACTTGTTTCTCCCGAAGTGCGACGCACACTGCGCGAACCATGGCCCGCAGCGCTGACGACACCGATTCCCTGTTCGCGGAAGACGCTCCGCGTCCGGCCGTGCCGTCCGGCAAGCCTCCCGCGGCGCAACCGCTGGCTGCACGCATGCGGCCGCGGCGGCTGGCCGACATCGCCGGGCAACGCCACATCGTCGGCCCGGGCAACCTGTTGCCGCAGCTCATCGCCAGCAACCGTTTCGGCAGCCTGCTGTTTTACGGCCCGCCCGGGTGCGGCAAAACGAGCCTGGCCGAGGTCATTGCCCGTGAGACCGGCAGCCGCTTCGTGCGTGTGAACGCCGTGATGTCCAACGTGGCCGAGCTGCGCGAAATCCTCGGCGCCGCCCGCCGCCAGCCCGAGGCCGCGACGATCCTGTTCATCGACGAGTTGCACCGGTTCAACAAGTCGCAGCAGGACCTCCTGCTGCCGGATGTGGAGGAGGGCAACGTGCGCCTCATCGGCGCCACGACGCACAATCCCGGTTTCTACGTAAACCCGCCGCTGCTGAGCCGCAGCCACCTGTTCCGGCTTGAGCCGCTGGCGACTGAGGCCGTGGCCGGAGTGTTGCGGCAGGCGCTCACCGAACCCGAGCGCGGCCTCGGAAAGCGCAAGCACACGGCGGACGACAAGGTGCTGACCGACCTCGCGGTGCTGTGCGACGGCGACCTGCGCCGCGCGTTGAACGCGCTTGAGGTCATTGCGCTCAGCCTGCCCGAGCAGGCGGCGATCACGGAGAAGGAGCTGGAAATCTTCGCCCGCGAGCGGCGCATCCGCTACGACGCCGACGAGGATGAGCACTACGACACGATCTCGGCGTTCATCAAAAGCTGCCGCGGCAGCGATCCGGATGCGGCGATGTATTGGCTGGCGAAAATGCTCGCCGGCGGCGAGGACCCGCGGTTCATCGCGCGGCGGATCGTCATCTTCGCCAGCGAGGGCGTCGGCAGGGCCGAGCCGCAGGCGCTGCTGGTCGCGACCGCGGCCGCCCAGGCGGTGCAGAACGTCGGTCTGCCCGAGGCCCAACTCAACCTCGCCCAGGCCGTCGTCCACCTCGCCACCGCGCCCAACTCGAACAGCGTGACCACCGCGCTGGGC
>JAUPWC010000345.1 GCA_030916665.1 Verrucomicrobiota bacterium | reverse complement strand
TGGGCGGTGGCGTTGGTTTTCTCCCAAGCGCGGTCGAGGAAGAGGCCGGCGCGCAGGCGCGAACGGCGGGCGCTGAGGTTGATGTTCTCCGCCACCGAACGGATGGCGATGATGCCCTCCTTCTTGCGATCCTCAGGGCAGAACACGAGTCCGGCGCGGATGGCGGTGCGAGGCGAGCCGCCGGCCAGCACTTCGCCGTGGATGCGGACCTCGCCCGCCGTCGGGGCGACGGCGCCGCAGAGCAGGCGCATCAGCTCGGAACGGCCCGCGCCGACGAGGCCGAAGAACCCGACGATTTCGCCGCGGGCCACCTCGAACGACACCGCCGCGCGCAATCCTGGACCGGCTATGTCCCGCACAATCAGCCCGCCGGGTGTGTGCGGACGGGGACGGTAGTTATAGACGTTGGTCAGCTCGCGGCCGACCATGCTCTTCACGAGGGCGTCGCGGGTGACGCGGGCGAGCGCCTCGTGGGTCACGACGTGGCGGCCGTCGCGCAGCACGGTGGCGGCGTCGCAGATCTCATAGACCTCGTCCATGCGGTGCGTGACGTAGAGGATGGCCGTGCCGCGGTCGCGGAGGTCGCGGATGATCTGGAAGAGGCGCTGCGTTTCCTTTTCGGAGAGGGAGCTGGTGGGCTCGTCGAAGGCCACGATCTTCGCCCCGCGGCCGAGGGCCTTGGCGATCTCGACCATCTGGCGCTGCGCCAGCGGCAGGCGGCCGAGCTTGGCGTCGGGGGAGAGGTCCTCGCCGACGAGTTGGAGCAGGCGCGTCGCCTCCGCGCGCAGGGCGGCGCGGTCGAGGAAAGGGCCGCGGCGCAGATAGCGACCGAGCAGGAGATTTTCCGCCACGGTCATCTCGGGCACGAGGTGCAGTTCCTGGTAGATGACGGCCACGCCGGCGGCGATGGCCTCGGCGGTCGAGACGAAGGCGTGGGGTTGTCCGCCGAGGCGCACGGTGCCGCCGGTCGGCTGGTAGGCGCCGCTGAGGATCTTGAGGAGAGTGGACTTGCCCGCGCCGTTCTCGCCCATGAGGGCATGCACGCTGCCGGCGCGCACGCCGAAACTCACGCCGTCGAGCGCGCGCACGCCGGGGAATTCCTTGGCGAGGGCGTCGAAGGTGAGAAGACTATCGTCTTCTGTCATGCTGAACGAAGTGAAGCATCCATGGCAGCGAACGTGATATCAGGATCGATCACGTGGATTCTTCGCTGCGCTCAGAATGACAAATTTCGCAAAGTTTAACCCGCTCACAAAATCCCCTCGGCCTTCAGCAATTGCTCGAAGTTCTCGCGGGTGATGAGCTGGCCGTCGGTGCGGGTGTCGAGGGGCGGCTGGGTGCCGTCCTTGACCCAGAAGTAAAGGAGCTCGGCGGTGCGGAAACCCTCGTAGGGCGCGGAGGCGTAGATGGAGCCGTAGAAACCGGTGGGCGCCGGCTTGCGCAGCTCGTCGAGGCAGTCGGTGCCGTTGATGCCGACGCCGATGACGTGGGCGGCCTTGAAGCCGTTGCCCTCGGTCGCGCGGACGGCGCCGAGGGTGGCGGTGTCGTTCATGCCAGCGACGAGCCAGTTCTTGATTCCGGTCTTCTGCGCGAGCAGGGCGTTGGCGGCGTCGAAGCTGCCGGGGATGTCGGTGGTCTTCTGCGGGGCCTTGAAGATGCGGTCGGCGGGGAATCCGGATTCCTTGAGCGCGGCGATGATGCCGTCGGTGCGCTCGCGGGCGGTGTCGAGCTCCTCGAAGGTCACGATGCAGGCGGCGGTGTCGGCGGCAGCCCAGTTGCGGTGCTTCATCTCGGCGGCGAGCGTGGCGCCGGACATGCGGCCGATCTTGGTGGCGGACATGCCGAGGTAGGGGACCTCCTCGAGGAACTTGCCGTCGGCGCCGACGAAACGGTCGTCCACGGTGATGACCTTGAGGCCGGCGGCCTTCGCCTTGGCGACGATGGCGGGCCCGAGGCGGACATCGGGCGTGCAGATGACGAAGCCCTGCGCGCCGTTGGCGGCGAGGCTGTCGATGGCGGCGAGGGTTTTCTCGCCGTCGGGCACGCCGATCTTGATCAGCTCGAAACCGTGTTGGGCGGCGGACTTGTCGGCGCCCTTCCATTCATACTGGAACCACGGTTCCTCCGGCTGCTTCACGAGGAAGCCGAGCTTGATCTTCGCCGGGGCGGCGGCACCGCCGGAAGCGGCGGGCTGCTTGCCGCAGGCGTTGAGGAAAAGGACGAGGCCGCCCAGAGCGAGTGAAAGGAGGAGACGGAGGGGTTTCATGAGGGGCAAAAGCTTCATGAAGCTGAACCGGAATCCTCGCCCGGCTCCAGACCTTATTCATGCGACAGGCGCATGAACAAGGGCAACGGGGCGACGCTCAGACGCGGAAGCCCTGGGCGAGGTGGTAATACACCTCGTTGTTGCGGAGGTCCTGCTTGAGCTGCGGGAGCGTCGTGTCGGCGTTGATGTGGACGGTCTCAATGCCGGCGATGGTGGCGAAGTCCTCGAGCATCTCGCTCGTGACGACGTAGCTGTAGCCCGTGTGGTGGGCGCCGCCGGCGTAGATCCACGCGGCGCAGGCGGTCTTGAAGTCGGGTTTGCACTCCCAGACAGCGCGGGCGACGGGGAGCTTCGGGAGCTTCGGTGTTTTGACGGCCTTCACCTCGTTCACGATGAGGCGGTAGCGGTTGCCGAGGTCCACAAGCGAGGCGTTGAGGGCCTCGCCGGTCGGGGCGTCGAACACGAGGCGCACGGGGTCCTCCTTGCCGCCGATGCCGAGCGGGTGGACCTCGACGGCGGGTTTGCCGGAGGCGATGGACGGGCAGATTTCCAACATGTGCGCGCCGAGAACCTGGTGGCCCTTGGGCGAGAGGTGGTAGGTGTAGTCCTCCATGAAGGAGGTTTGCTGGCCGCCGGCCATGACCTTCATGGCGCGGACGAGCGCCGCGGTCTTCCAGTCGCCTTCGCCGCCGAAGCCGTAGCCCGCGCCCATGAGGCGTTGCGAGGCCATGCCCGGGAGCTGCTTGAGGCCGTGGAGGTCCTCGAAGGTGTCGGTGTAGGCCTTGGCGCCGACCTCGGCGAGGAAGCCGCCCATGCCGAGTTCGAGGCGTGCGCTGTAACGGAGATCCTCGTGGCGCGCGCCGCCCTTCCGGAGAGCGGGGACGACGGCGTAGAGTTTCTCGTAGTCGGCGCAAAGGGCGTTGATGTCCTTGTCGGACACGGCGTTCACCTTCGCGACGAGGTCGCCGACGCCGTAGGTGTTCACCTCGAAACCGAAACGGATCTCGGTCGCGACCTTGTCGCCCTCGGTGACGGCGACGTAGCGCATGTTGTCGCCGAAGCGGACGACCTTGGCGCCCTGCCAGTCATGCCAGGCGTGGGCGGCGCGCATCCAGGCGGCCATGCGGTCTTGGACCTCGGAGTCGGACCAGTGGCCGACGACGACCTTGCGGCCGAGGCGGAGGCGAGTGTGGATGAACCCGGCCTCGCGGTCGCCGTGGGCGGCCTGGTTGAGGTTCATGAAGTCCATGTCGATCGTGGACCAGGGCAGGTCGCGATTGAACTGGGTGTGCAGGTGCAGGAAGGGCTTCTTCAGCGACGTGAGGCCGCGGATCCACATCTTCGACGGCGAGAACGTGTGCATCCAGAGCACGAGGCCCGCGCAGTTGGCGTCGGCGTTGGCCTCGACGCAGACCTTGGCGATCTGGTCGGAGTCCACGAGCAGCGCCTTGAACTTGAGCGGCAGCGGGAGGCGCTTGGATTTCACGAGGCCGTCCACGACGGCCTGCGCATTGGCGGCGACCTGCTTGAGCGGGCCGGGGCCGTAGAGGTGCTGCGAACCGCAGACGAACCAGATTTCGGGAGTGGAGAGATTGATGACGGACATGGGAGGGAAGGGGGAAGAAGGAGTGAGAGGGAAAATCGTTCTCGTTCTCCCGAAGAGGAGAGAACGATTAGGATTACGAGAACGAGAACGATTAGGCGTGGGCGGATTCCTTGATCATGAGCAGCTCCTTCATCACGCCGCCGAGGTCGGCGGACTGGTTGCGGCCGCCGAGGCTGTCGTGGAGCTGGCGGTAGAGGGCGTAGAGCTCGCTGTAGGTTTTCTGGGCGGCGGGCTTCGGCTTGTAGGCGACCTTCTTGAGGGAGGTCATCTTCTTTTGGGCGGCGGGGAAATCCGGGTGGGCGCCGGCGAGGACGGCGGCGCTGACGGCCGAGCCGAGGGCACAGGCTTGCGAGGAACCGGCGACGAGCATCGTGCAGCCGGTGATGTCGGCGTAGATCTGCATGAGCAGCGGGTTTTTCTCGGCGATGCCGCCGGCGCAGACGACGCGGTC
>JAUPWC010000344.1 GCA_030916665.1 Verrucomicrobiota bacterium | reverse complement strand
GTGCGCCGTCAAGGCCCCCGGCTTCGGCGACCGCCGCAAGGCCATGCTCGAGGACATCGCCACCCTCACCGGCGGCAAGTGCATCACCGAGGACCTCGGCCTCAAGCTTGAGAACCTCACCCTCGCCGACCTCGGCCGCGCCAAGCGCATCGTCGTGGACAAGGAGAATACCACCATTGTCGAGGGCAACGGCAAGAGCTCCGACATCCAGGGCCGCGTGAAGCAGATCCGCCGCCAGATCGACGAGACCACCAGCGACTACGACCGCGAGAAGCTCCAGGAGCGCCTCGCCAAGCTCGCCGGCGGCGTCGCCGTCATCAACGTCGGCGCGGCCACCGAGGCCGAGATGAAGGAGAAGAAGGCTCGCGTGGAAGACGCGCTGCACGCCACCCGTGCGGCCGTGGAAGAGGGCATCGTCGCCGGCGGCGGCGTCGCGCTCCTCCGCACCGTCAAGGCCATCGAGGCCCTCAAGCTCGAGGGCGACGAGGCCTTCGGCGCCCAGATCGTGCGTCGCGCGATCGAGCACCCGATCCGCATGCTCTGCACCAACGCCGGTGTGGACAGCGGCGTCGTCGTGAAGGAAGTCCTGGCCGGCAAGGGCAACTTCGGTTACAACGTTGCTACCGGCGAGTATGAGGACCTCGTGAAGGCCGGCGTGGTTGACCCGACGAAGGTCACCCGCACCGCGCTCCAGAACGCGGCCTCCATCTCGGGCCTGCTGCTCACCACCGAGTGCATGATCACCGAGATCCCCGAGGAGAAGAAAGCCCCCGCCGGCGGTCCTCCGGGTGGCGGCATGGGCGGCATGGACTACTAAGTCCGAGCCACTCGACTCCGACAAACTTCAAGGCGCGCTCTCCGGAGCGCGCCTTTTTTCTTTAGTAGGGGCGGCGCTTGTGGACGCCCTCGTCCCGGAAAATCCCCTGGAGCCGGAACCATGCATGCGGAGTTGTGGGAGCGAGCTTGCTCGCGACAGATCTCGCGCGGATTCGCGAGCAAGCCCGCTCCGCCGCATCTTCCACGCAGCTGTGGCACTTGAGCGCGCTAGGCACGTCGTATTGACCACCAAAACACGATGTCACAAAGGTCCGACCCTTGGTGTCTCGGCGTCTTTGTGGTGAAGTCTCGTCTTCAGGAGTCGAGGTAAGGTGCCAGCCACTTTTCGGCTGCGGTAACGGGCTGGCCCTTGCGGGTGGAGTAGTTCTCGACTTGGTCCTTCGCGATTTTGCCGACGGCGAAATACTTCGAGTCGGGATGGTTGAAGTAGTGGCCGCTCACGCTGCTCGGCGGATGCATGGCGCAGGACTCGGTAAGTTCGATGCCCGTTAGCGCGGTGGCGTTGAGGAGCTCGAACAGCACCGGTTTCTCCGTGTGGTCGGGACACGCCGGATAGCCGGGGGCGGGGCGGATGCCGCGGTATTTTTCGCGGATGATGTCCTTCATTTCGAGGTTCTCGGTCTTGCCGTAGCCGGAGAAGTCTCGGGCCTTTTTGTGCATCAGCTCGGCGAGGGCTTCGGCGAGGCGGTCGCCGAGGGCCTTGGCCATGATGGCGGAGTAGTCGTCGTTCTGCGCTTCGAACTCCTTGGCGAACTCCTCCACGCCGTGGCCGGCCGTGACGGCGAAGCCGCCGAGGTAGTCGAGGCGGCCCGAGTCCTTCGGCGCGATGAAGTCCGCGAGGCAGTGGTTGTGCTGGTCGGCGGGCTTTTCCAGCTGCTGACGCAGGAAGTGAAAGGTCTTGAGGACCTTCAGAGACCCGGAACTGGACCCATTTGCTGCGCTCAGGGTGGCAGGATCGTAGACTTCCACCGAGTCGCCTACCGAGTTTGCGGGCCAGAAGCCGATGACGGCTTTGGCGGTGTAGCGCTTTTCGGCGATGATGCGCTGCAGCATGGCCTGGGCGTCGGCGTAGAGCTTCGTCGCCTCGGTGCCGACGACGGAGTCGGTGAGGATGTCGGGGAAGCGGCCGTGGAGTTCCCAGGCGGAGAAGAAGGGGCCCCAGTCGATGAAATCGGAGATTTCATCCAAAGTAAGAGGGAAGAAGGAGGAATTAGGAAAGTCCGAGCCCTTCTTAATTCTTAATTCATCCTTCTTACCTTCGGCGCCAGCCGCGGTGCTGAACACGCGCGTCCCCAAAAACTCCGGAACGGGAATATCAACCTGCGCCCAGTCGAAAGTCTGGCGCCGGGCGCGAGCCTCGGCGAGCGGCAGCAGTTTCCGTGCGCCCTGGCGGTCGGCGAAGTCGGTGCGTTGTTTCTCCTGCTTCGCCTTCAGGTCGGCGACGAACCGAGGCTTGCTGTCGGGGTTGAGGAGCTGGGAGACGACGCCGATCACGCGCGAGGCGTCCAGCACGTGGACGACGGGCTGGTCGTAGTGCGGGGCGATCTTGACGGCGGTGTGCGCGGCCGAGGTCGTGGCGCCGCCGATGAGCAGCGGGAGCTTGGAGCCGAGGCGCTGGAGTTCCTTGGCGTTGTGCACCATCTCGTCGAGCGAAGGCGTGATGAGGCCGGACAGGCCGATGACAGAGGCGCCCCGCTCCTGTGCGGCAGCGTAGATTTTCTCGAACGACACCATGACGCCGAGGTCGATGACCTCGTAGTTGTTGCAGGCGAGGACGACGCCGACGATGTTCTTGCCGATGTCGTGGACATCGCCCTTGACGGTGGCCATCACAACGCGTCCCGCGTTGTCGGAGGACGGAGAACGGAGGACGGAGGACGCATT
>JAUPWC010000033.1 GCA_030916665.1 Verrucomicrobiota bacterium | reverse complement strand
TCCCTGGCTGAGCACGCCCTTGGCGAGATACTCGAGATTGACCTGGTGGACGATGCCGATGCCCGGGGGCACGACCTTAAAGGTGTCGAAGGCCTGCATGCCCCACTTGAGGAACTGGTAGCGCTCGCGGTTGCGCGTGAACTCGAGATCGAGGTTCTTCTGCATCGCCTCGGCCGAACCGGCGAAGTCCACCTGCACGGAGTGGTCCACCACGAGGTCCACCGGCACGAGCGGCTCAATGATCTTCGGGTTCTTGCCCATTTTCGCCACGGCGGAGCGCATGGCTGCGAGGTCCACGAGCAGCGGCACGCCGGTGAAGTCCTGCAACACGATGCGCGCGACCACGAAGGGGATCTCGGCCGTGCGGGCCTCGGTCGGCTTCCACGAGGCGAGCTCGCGGATGTTGGACTCGAGCACGCGCTTGCCGTCGCAATTCCGCAGCACGGCCTCGAGGACGAGGCGGATGCTCACGGGCAGGCGCGAGACGTTGAAGCCGGCCTGCTCAAGCGCGGGCAACGAGTAGAATTTTTTGCCGCCCTCGAAGGTCTGGAGGGTGTTGAAGGAATTCGGGAGGGACATGGGAAACAAGGGTGTGAGGATGGGAGGGTTTGAGGGTGTGAGGATCAGGCCGGGAATCGGGCCTTGGTTAATTCATCCTCAGGTTTCACACCCTCAGGTTTCAGGTTTCGGCTTGGCTCAGCTTACTTCGCCAGCGCGGCCTTGATTGCGGCGAAATTCGGGAGGTCCTTCGGCGTCGGGGTCTGCTCGGCGTATTTGATCACGCCGTCCTTGCCGACCACGAAGGCGGCGCGGGCCGCCGTGTCGCCCACGCCGGCGAGCATCGGGAAGAGCACATCGTAGGCCTTGGTGACGGTCTTGTTCAGGTCGCTGACGAGCGTGACCTTGATGTTGTTCGCCTTGGCCCAGGCTTCCTGCGCGAAGGGGCTGTCCACGCTGATCGCGAGCACGCTGGCACCGAGCTTCTCGTATTCACCGAGGCCGGCGGTCTGGTCGCACATCTCCTGGGTGCAGACGCCGGTGTAGGCCAGCGGGAAGAACAGGATCACGACCTGCTTGCCGGCATAGTCGCTCAGCTTGACGTCCTTGAGGCCGTCGGCGGCTTTGGATTTGAGGGAGAAATCAGGGGCTTTTGAGCCAACGGCGAGGGGCATGGTGATGAAGGAGTGATGGTTCGTATTTGAACGACGGTCTGTCGTCGCGTGGAGCCGCAAACGTAGAGCCGGCCAGTTCGCCCCCGCAAACCATTTTGGGCGGGTATGACGACGCTTACTAATTTCGCTCGCCGGCCTATTAGCCTGACTGTCGGTCCTCGACAAATCTCCCCTTGCCTCCCCGGCCCCACCGACCTGATAAGAACCGCCCCCATGAGCGATTTTCTCTCCGACCTCGAATGGCGCGGCCTGCTGGCCGACTGCACCGATCTCGACGGCCTGCGCAAGCGGCTGGCGACCGGCTCGCCCATCACGGTCTATTGCGGCTTCGACCCGACCGGCGACTCGCTCCACGTCGGCCACCTCATGGGCCAGCTCACCCTCGCCCGCTTCCAGCGCGCCGGCCACCACGTCATCGCCCTCGCCGGCGGCGCCACCGGCATGGTGGGCGATCCCTCCGGCCGTTCCTCCGAGCGCAACCTGCTCACCCGCGAGCAACTCGCCCACAACATCGCCTGCATCAAGGGCCAGCTTTCTCGCCTGCTCGACTTCACCGCCACCGCCAACCCGGCGCGTCTCGTGGACAACGCCGACTGGATCGCGCCGTTCAGCTTCCTCGAGTTCCTGCGCGACGTCGGAAAGCATTTTTCCCTGAACGTCATGCTCGCGAAGGACTCGGTGAAGTCCCGCATGGAGGGCGACGGCGGCATCAGCTACACCGAGTTCAGTTACCAGCTCCTGCAGGCCTACGATTTCTACCACCTCAAGAAAACCTTCGGTTGCGAGCTGCAGATCGGCGGCTCCGACCAGTGGGGCAACTTCACGGCCGGCACCGATCTCATCCGCAAGAAGCTCGGCCACGACGCCACCGCCTGGGGCTGGACCTTCCCGCTCATCACCAAGAGCGACGGCACGAAGTTCGGCAAGACCGCGAGCGGCGCCGTGTGGCTTGATCCGAAACAGACCAGTCCCTACCGCCTCTACCAGTTCTTCGTGAACACCGAGGACGCCAAGGTCTGCGAATACCTCCGCAAGTTCACCTTCCTGTCCCGCGCCGAGATCGAGCGGCTCGAGGCCGCCCACGCCGCCAACCCCGGTGCCCGCGAGGCCCACCGCGCTCTCGCCCGCGAGGTCACGACCCTCGTCCACGGTGCCGACGCCCTCACCGGCGCGCTCAAGGCCAGCGAAATTCTCTTTGGCGGCTCCCTCGAAGGCGTGACCGAGGCGATCTTCAACGATGTCGTCGGCGAAGTTCCGACCAAGGATCTCGAACGCGCCAAGCTCGACGGTGGCGGGGCCTCCATCGTGGACCTCATCGTCCACGCCGGTCTGGAAAATTCCAAGGGCGCCGCCCGCAAGGCCCTCGAAGCCGGCGGCGTTTACCTGAACAACATCCGCATCCCCGACCACACCCGCGCGGTCACGACGGCCGACCTGTTGTTCGGGAAGCATCTCCTCCTCCGCAAAGGCAAGAAGAGCTATGCCGTGCTGACGGCGAAGTGAT
>JAUPWC010000343.1 GCA_030916665.1 Verrucomicrobiota bacterium | reverse complement strand
TTCAACAAGACCGTGAAGCAGGCGCAGGAGAACTGGCGCAAGGTCGTCGCCCTCGCCGCCGAGTGCGGCGTGCCGGCCCCGACCTTCGCGTCGGCGCTCGCCTACTATGACAGCTACCGCTCGGCCCGCCTGCCGGCCAACCTGCTTCAGGGCCAGCGCGACTACTTCGGCGCGCACACCTACGAGCGCACCGACAAGCCCCGCGGCAAGTTCTTCCACATCGACTGGCCGGAGCCTTCCCGTCCCCAGCTCGAAGCCTGAACGACTGAATCATTCGATTTCACCTTCAGCTACTCTCCCGAGCCGCGCCCGAAAAGGCGCGGCTTTTTTGCGCCCATTTTTCCGACTCCCACCGAAACCACCATCGCACCCGGAAGCCGCGAGCGCCCGCGATTTCAAGGTCACGCCGAGCCACCCAACAAATGGTTAAAGTATCTGGTCATAATTATTTATTTAAGTCTAATAAATTGCTCTTAATTAGCATTTGAACATTCATATTTTAATCAAAATATCTGGCCATAATTATGGCACGCCTGTCCACCGTCTCACTTGCTGACCTGCGCCTGCATTTGCAAGCGGGGGGGCCGACCAGTGCCCAGGACTTGGCGAATACAGTGGGCGTTGACCGCCGCACGGTGCAGCGCGCGCTGGCCACCTTGGGGAGTGAAATTGAGCAGCTCGGCAAGACCCGCAACACCCGCTACGCCGCCCGCCGGCCCATTCAGGGCCAGTCTGGTCCGCTGGTCATTTCGCGCTTTGGGGTTAACGGCGTCGCGCATGAATGGGCTGTGCTCACGCCGCTTTATGGCGGCACGCGGTTGGAATGGGCTTCGTCGTCCCTCCGGCCCGACTGGGCGGATCAGGTTCATGACCATGCCTGTTTCTGCGACGGGCTGCCGTTCTTTGTGACCGACCTGCGGCCGCAGGGCTTCCTGGGCCGCGCCATCGCCCGCCAGTTACCGGCCGCCTTCGGCCTGCCCGGCGATCCGCGCAACTGGAGCGATGATCAAACTCTCCTCTACCTTCGCGAATGGGGCCACGATCTGCCGGGCAATCTTGTCATCGGTGCCGCCGCCACCGCACTGGCGTTGAACCCGACGCGATCCCACCTGGTCACGCCTGAGACACGCGCGGCCCGCTACCTGGAGTTCGCCGAACAAGCCAACGCCGGCGCGCCGATCGGCTCTTCCGTCGAGGGCGAGCAACCGAAGTTCACGGTGTGGGTGAATAATTCGGGTGAGGATAACGTGTGGGCCTTCCTCGTGAAGTTTACCGACCGTTTCGATACGCCGACCGGTCGACGCTGGGCTGATTTGCTGGCGGCCGAAGCCATCGCCCTGGAGCTGCTCACGTTAGCCTCCCGTGGCGACGCGGACGCGGCCACCCCGCAAATTTTCGACTTCAGCGAACGACGTTTCTACCAACTCGAGCGATTCGACCGCGTGGGCCCACACGGCCGTCGCGGCGTGGTGTCCTTGCGCGCGCTGCACGACGCCGGTTTCACGGGAGCCGACACCAACGAGTGGGCCACCGCCGCGAAGGGATTACACGAGCGCGGCTGGATCAGCGGGGCGGACCTGCGAGCCGTGCGGCTGCGCCGGCTTTTCGGCCGGCTGATCGGCAACACGGACATGCATTTTGGCAATCTGGCGTTCTTCCTCGAACCCGCGCTGCCGCTGGCCCTCGCGCCCACCTACGACATGCTGCCCATGCTCTGGGCGCCGCGCCCCGGCGAGGCCACCCCCGCACCGGACTTTTCCCCTGCTGCCCCGATGCCACACGAACTCGAACTCTGGCCCGAGGCGGCGAAGATGGGGGAGGATTTCTGGCGTCGGGTCGAGGGCGACCAGCGCGTGTCCGAAGGCTTCCGTCCGCACGCCGTTGCGGCCCGGCGTGCGATTCAGAATCTGCGCACGCGCTTCGGTTGAACGCGTGCATCGCGTCTTTTTGCAGCTCGGCGTCAGCACCGAAGCCGCGGTGTCCCTCCGTGGAGAACGAAAATGAAAAACCGGTTCGGGGGCGGACCGGTTCCGGCACCCACGCCAGCGCGCCCGCTTACTCCAGCCACACCTGCTCGAACGGCCCGAGCGCGAGCAGATTGTCCGCCCAGCCGCGCACGCTGGGGTCCATCAGGTATTGGTTCGTGTAGTAGTAAACCGGCAGGATGGGCATGGCGTCGGTCAGGATCTTTTCCATCCGCTGCATCAATCGCAGCCGTGCGGATTGGTCGGCGGTGAGGACGAGCTCTTTGTAGAGCCGGTCGTATTCCGGATCAGACCAGCCTGTGCGGTTGAAGCCCGAGTCCGAGGTGAAAACCTTCAGGAACTGCGAGGCGTCGTAGGGCTCCATGATCAACCCGGCGCGGCAGAGCTGGTAGTTCTGGTTCTGCATGTTGTCCAAATAGACCTTCCACTCCATGTTCTCGAGCCGCAGGTCGATGCCGAGTTCGCGCTTCCACACCTGCTGGATCGTCTCGGCGATCAGGCGGTGGTTCTCCGCCGTGTTATAGATCAGCGTGATGGGCTCCATCCCCTTGCCTCCGGGGTAACCGGCCTCCGCCAGCAGCCGGCGCGCTTCGTCGAAATCCAGCTTC
>JAUPWC010000342.1 GCA_030916665.1 Verrucomicrobiota bacterium | reverse complement strand
TATCAAAACACAGGGGAAGCAGTTCTCGGTCAGCGAGGGCGATATCCTCATCGTGAACCGCTATCCCAAGACGGAAGCCGGTTCCACGGTCGAAATCAACGAGGTCCTCGCTGCGGGCGAGGGCGAAAGCTTCAAGGTCGGCACCCCGTTCCTTTCCGGCGCCTCCGTCAAGGCCAAGGTCCTTGAGAACAAGCGCGGCAAGAAGGTCATCATCTTCAAAATGCGCAAGCGCAAGGGCTCGAAGCGCAAGCGCGGCCATCGCCAGGAACTCTCCGTCATCAAGATCGAATCCATCAAAGCCTAAGGAACCACTGCCATGGCACATAAGAAAGGTCAGGGAACATCCAGCAACGGCCGCGACAGCGCTTCCCAGCGTCTCGGCGTGAAGATTTTTGGCGGCCAGAAGGTCCTCGCCGGCGGCATCATTGTCCGTCAGCGCGGTTCCAAGCACCACGCCGGCAAGGGCGTCGGCACCGGCCGTGATTGGACGCTGTTCGCGCTCCGCGACGGCACCGTCCAGTTCGACAAGGCTCACCGCAAGGTGAACGTCGTCTGAGCCAACCCGCTCGTTGCTTTCATATCCAGGCGCACCCGCAAGGTGCGCCTTGTTTTTTGCCTACTGCTGCAGGGCGGGGTCTCCGACGGAGGCTTGGCGGAGATGGCGCAGCAACCCCGCCTTCGTCCGATCACCATGCCGCGTGCAAGGCGGGGTTCTGAGCCCCCCTACACCCAAGCAACACTTGCCGCGGTAACCTCATTGCCTCTCACTCCCTCCCATGTCCGACCGGCTCAAGGAACTTCAACGCTTGCGCGCCGCGGCGCAGGAGCAGGTCGCCTGGCTCGACCGTGAGATCGCCAGAGAGCAGAGCCTGCCTGCCGCCGCCCGCTCCGTTGTTGCGCCACAGCCGCAAACATTCTCAGGCATAGCGTCCTCACCACGGGAAAGCACGTCGCCCCTCGACGCCGACAAGCTCATCCAACGCTACCAGCGCACCGGCGGATCAATCAAAGACGAGGTCAAGCGCGGCTGTTTCATTTATTTCTATGCCGCCCTGGGGCTGCTGGTTGCCGGCGTGATCGTCGCCTACCTGATCTGGAAAAAGTGATCGGCTCATAGGCGTCGATCCCCCCGATACTCAGCCACGGGACCAGGCGGGCGGGTCAAGGTGGAACAGAAACACTCGAACGTTGAGCCCCGATCAGACCCCTTGCGGTTTCTCCGCTGGGGCCGCTTCGACCGGCGCCGCCTCGGTTCCCTGCGGGAGGCTCATCTGATCCTCCTCGGTCTCGTCGAGTCCCATGTCGGCATCGCCGGCCCCACGCGGATTCGCCGAGGTTTGCAGCCACGCATCGATCTGGCGCGGCGACAGCACATCGGACGCCGGAAGCTCGTCGAGCGACTTGATGCCCACGAATTCGAGGAAAGCCTCGGTCGTGCCGTATTGGATCGGCCGGCCCGGCAGGTCGGCGCGCCCCACGATATAAACGAGTTCGCGCTCCAGCAGCTTGGTGATACCCGCTTCGGCCGACACTCCGCGGATCTGCTCAATCTCAGCGCGAGTCACCGGCTGGCGATAGGCCACCACGGCAAGGGTTTCCAATGATGACGCACTCAGCCGCACCGGCGGAGGCTCGTTGCGGAGCAGGCGCACCCAACGGGCAAAACGCGGATGCGTGGCCAGCCGCCAGCCCGTGGGCCCCTCGACCAGCACGGTCTCACTGGCCGCCGCCTGCATTTCCTGTGAAATCACCTCCATGGCTTCGCGAATCTCCGCCGCCGTGATCAACGTGGGCACATCGCGGTAAAATTCGTCGTCTTCGGGGGTGGCGATTGCAGACTCGGCAGTCTCAACCGGTGTCGCAGCCACCGCCGCCGGCAACTCAGCGGGAGCCTCCGGCGCCCCCTCGGCGGGCACATCCTCCAGCGGCAGCGAGGTGGCTTGCTCGTGAAAACGGCTCACGGCCGTCTGGATGTCCTTCACCGAAAGCGGTCCGCTCGAGGCGAACAGCATCACTTTCAAAACGCGCTTGAGATCGAATGCCATGCGGAAAGCCCTCACAGAAAGCCCCGCCGTCATCCCCTAGCAACCCATAAAATGCTCCGATGGCCGCTTCTGCGCCCCCAGCAAAAAGGCCGGCATCAGCCGGCCTCGAAGGGGTAGGGCGAATCGTCCCGATGAGCCGAGGCCTTAGATGTGGATCGCCTTGCCGTGGGTCGCCAGGGCGGCTTCGCCGAGCGCCTCCGACAGCGTCGGGTGCGCGTGGATCGAGTCGTGGATCTCGGCGATCGTCGCCTCGAGGTTCATCGCGAGCCCATACTCGGCGATGAGCTCGGTGGCCTCCGCACCGATGATATGCACACCCAGAATCTCGCCGTTCTTCGCGTCGGAGATGACCTTGACGAAGCCCTCCGTGTCGCCGGCAGCGACTGCCTTGCCGACGGCCGTGAAGGGGAATTTTCCGACCTTGTAGTCGAGCTTCTTCTCCTTGGCCTGCTTCTCCGTGAGGCCGGTGCTGGCGACCTGCGGCTGGCAGTAGGTGCAGCCCGGGAAGATGCCGACCTGCTTCGGCTTGGCGTGGCCGAAGATGCCGTCCACGGCCTGCACCGCGCGGAAAGAAGCGACGTGAGCGAGCCACGGCGGGCCCTGGATGTCGCCGGCGGCGTAGATGCCGGGTGTGCTGGTCTGGTAATTGGCGTCCACCTTCACGAACCCGCGGTCGAGCTCCAGCTTCACCTTCGGCGACACGAGGCCGTCGAGGTTGGCGGTGATGCCGATGGCCACGAGCACGCTCTCGACCTCGAGCTCGGTCTTGGCTCCGTCCTTCACGAGATCGAGCTTTACGGTCTTCTCGCCGACGCGGATGTTCTCGCTCTTGGTGCCGGTGTGGAGGGCGATGCCCTGCTTGGTGAAGCTGCGTTCGAGCACCTTGGCGACCTCCTCGTCCTCGACGGGGAGCACCTGCGGCAGCATCTCGACGAGCGTGACCTTCGAGCCGAAAGCATTGAAGAAATACGCAAACTCCACGCCGATGGCGCCGGCCCCGATGATGGCGATGGACTTCGGCGGGGCCTTCGCGGCGAGCGCCTCGCGCGAGGTCATCACGCGCGTGCCGTCCACGGGCAGGCCGGGGAGAGCCTTGGGGCGCTGACCGGTGCAGAGGAGGATGTTTTTCGTTTTGAGAAAGCTGCCTTTCTTCTCGCCGGCGGTGACCTCGACCATGCCGGGCATCACGACGGAGCCCTTGCCGACGATGTAGTCCACCTTGTTCTTCTTGAAGAGAAACTCCACGCCCTTGGCCATGGTCGCCGCGACGCCGCGCGAACGCTCCACGACCTTGGCAAAATCAAACGACGCGCCGGTCACGCTCAGACCGTAGGCCTCGGCCTTCTGGATCTTGAGGTAGAACTCGGCGCTCTTGAGCAACGCCTTGGTCGGGATGCAGCCCCAGTTGAGGCAGGTGCCGCCCGCGCGCTCCATCTCGATGACCGCGACCTTCTTGCCGAGCTGCCCGGCACGGATCGCCGCCACATAGCCGGCGGGACCGCCGCCGATGATGACCAAGTCGTAGATTGCGTCTGACATAGTTTGGATTTGTGAACGGGGAAAGTCGCCTCGCCCGCCGCACCCGTCAAACGGAAAGTCCGCCCGTGCCACCCTTGCCCGTCCGTCTCCAACCGGCCCTGGCAGGTCAGACGTCGATTACATCGTCGCGCTTGCCTCGGTCGGATGGGGGGCCGGGCGGTTTGGGCGGAGGTGTGAGCAGGCGGTTGATGATCAGGTTCGTCACGCTCACGATGAGCGCACCAAGCAGGGCCGAACCGAATCCCGCGACGTGGAAACCGTCCACCAGCTTTCCCACCGCGTAGAAAAGCACCGCGTTGATGAGCCAGATGCCCAACCCCATCGACAGGATGATGAACGGCAGCGTGAAAAGCAGCAGCAAGGGCTTGAGCACCACGTTGAAGAAGCTCAGCAGCAGCACGACCACGACGAGCGTGAGCCCGTTGTCGCAGCGGATGCCCGGCAGCAAACGTTCCGCGAGCAGCACGCCCAGCGCGAGGATCAGCCAGCGCAGCAGCAGGTTGACGAACGCATTGTTCATTGAATGATGCCTGACTCTCACCGCGACCCTCCGCGGAGCAATGAAAATTCTTATTGTCCAAGACTACCTCCGCAGCGGCGGCACCGAGCGCCAGTCCGTGTTCATGGCCTCCGCCTTCGCGCGGTCCGGCCACGAGGTCACCCTCCTCACTTTCCGTCCGCGTGGCGTGCTCGATCTCGACGGCGAGCAGCAGCCCTTCGCCTTCCGCTCGCTGCAGTCCTTCGACACCGGGCTCGACTGGTTTGCCCCCGGCCTGCTCCGCACCGCCGCCGAGGCCGCGCCCGATCTCGTGCTCTGCATGGGGCGCATGGCCAACTGCTACGCCGGCTTCATCCAGTCGCGCCTCCCCAAGGCCGCCGTGATCTGCACCATGCGCACGGGCAAGCCCCTGCCCACGCTTTTCGTGCGCTCGCTGCGGCGGTGCCGCCACATTGTCGCCAACAGCCACGTCGCGAAGCAGGTGCTCACGGACAACCACGACATCCATCCGTCCAAGGTCACCGTGATCCACAACGCGGTGCTGCGGTTCACCGACGAGTCCGCCGCGCGCAACCTGTCGCTCCGCCGCTACCACGGCGCCAACCCGAGCACGGTCGTCATGATCAACGTGGCGATGTTCCGCCCGGAGAAAAACCAGCGCGAACTCATCGAGCTGTGCTCCCGCCTGCCCAACTACCTCGACTGGCAGCTCTGGCTCGCCGGCGAGGGACCGGTCCGCAAAAAATGCGAGCGCCTCGCCCACGACCTCGGCCTCGGCGGACGCGTCAAGTTTCTCGGCTATCACGCCGAGCCCGCGCCGCTCTACCTCGGCGCCGATGTCGCCGTGCTCGCCTCTCAGAGCGAATCGCTCTCGAACTTCCTCATCGAAGCCCAGCTGCACGGCCTGCCCGCCGTGGCCTACGACATCGTCGGCGTCGGCGAGTGTTTTGCCCCCGACAAGTCCGGTTTCCTCCTCAAGAACCAGGATCAAACCGGCTTTGTCGCCGCACTCGACAAGCTCATGCGCGAGCCCGCGCTGCGCCGCCGCTTTTCCGAACATTCGCGTCGTCACGCCCAGGCGCACTTCGTCCCCGAACGCCAGGTCCAGGCCCACCTGAACCTCTTCCGCGAGTTGACGAAGCACTGACACTCCCTCCGAGGGTATGAAGGTCTGAAAGCTGAGGGTGTGAGGATCGAACGCCTCAGCACACTCGGTTAATCCCTTTTCACACTCGACACCCCTTCGGCCGCTTCAGCCTCAGGTTTCACCTCCTCACACCTTCACACCCTCCGGTTCGGCCTCCTGACACCCCTATGTCAGCAGTCCCGCCGGCCGGCTCACGCGGATTTGCCTTCGGCTGATTACCGCTCTTTCTCGCAGTTGTGGTCCCTCCGTCGCCTCTCTCCGCCCCCGAATCCATCCGCCTGCGCGGTGTCCGCCAGAACAACCTGAAGGGCTTCGACCTCGACCTTCCGCTGGGGAAATACGTCGTTGTCACCGGCCTGAGCGGCGCCGGCAAGTCGTCGCTCGTGTTCGACACCCTCCACGCCGAGGGCCAGCGGCGCTACGTCGAAACTTTCAGCGCTTACACCCGCCAGTTTCTTGACCTGCTCGACAAGCCCAAGGTCGATTCCGTCGAGAACATCCGCCCCTCCATCGCCATCGAGCAGACCAACACGGTCAAGACCTCGCGCTCGACCGTCGGCACGATGACCGAGCTGACCGACTTCGCGAAGGTCTGGTTCAGCCACGTCGCCAAATGCTACGACCCCGAGACCGGCGAGAAAGTCGAGGACGACTCCCCTGCCACGATCTGGGCCAAAACCCTCGCCGCCCACCCTGCGGCTACGCTGCTCCTTTTCTTCCGCATCACCAAGCCCGACAACCTCACGTGGCCGGAAATCCTCTCGAGCATCAAGGGCCAGGGCTACACCCGCGTGCTGGTCGCCCGCGCAAACGCCAAAGGCCAAACGCCAGACGCCAACCAAAATCCCGAGCTCCACAAAATCGACGACCTGCTTGCGCCACCGGCTGCTCGCTGCCCGATACCCGCGACTTCCTCCATTTTCGTGATTCAGGACCGTCTGCGCATCGCCGCGGACAACAAAGCCCGCTTCCTCGAAGCCTGCGAGGCGGCCATGCACTTCGGCAAGGGCGAGGTGTTTTTGCGCGAGGCCGACACGCTCGCCGAAGCGGGACATTTCTCCCGCGGCCTGCACTCCCCCAAGACCGGGCGCACCTTCCGCCCCGCCACGCCGGGTCTGTTCTCGTTCAACTCGCCGCTCGGCGCGTGCCCGAGGTGCCGCGGCTTCGGTCGCGTCATCGACATCGACTACCGCCTCGCGATTCCCGATCACTCGCTGTCCATCGAGGACGGCGCGATCAAGCCATGGGAAGGCGAGATCTACGGCGAATCCAAAAAGGACCTGCTTCTTTTCACCAAAAAAATCGGCATCCCGACCAAGGTTCCATTCGCCCGGCTTACCGCGGAACAGAAGGTCTTCGTGATCGACGGCTCTCCCGGCTACGACAGCGACAACCCCGCGAAATGCTGGCCGAAGCTCTGGTATGGCCTCAAGGGCTTCTTCCGCTACCTGGAGAAGACGACCTACAAGATGCACGTGCGCGTCTTCCTCTCGCGCTTCCGCGCCTACAACCAGTGCCCCGAGTGCGGCGGCGCCCGCCTCCAACCTGAAGCCCTCTGCTGGAAATGGCGGGGCAAGACCCTCCCCGAACTCTACCAGCTCCCGGTCTCCACCCTGCTCCCGCTGGTCCAGGAATCGAAAATCCAGAATCGAAAATCGAAAGCGGAAAGCCACTCCGCGGATCTGGCTTTCGATTCGATGATCACCCGCCTCCGCTACCTCGACCAGGTCGGCCTCGGCTATCTGACGCTTGACCGCACTTCCCGCACGCTCTCCGGCGGCGAGGTTGAGCGCGTGAACCTCACCTCCTGCCTCGGCACCTCGCTGGTGGACACGCTCTTCGTCCTCGACGAACCCTCCGTCGGCCTGCACCCGCGAGACATCAACCGCCTCATCGGCATCATCCGCTCCCTCACCGACGCCGGCAACACAGTCGTCGTCGTTGAGCACGACGAGGCCATGATCCGCGCCGCC
>JAUPWC010000341.1 GCA_030916665.1 Verrucomicrobiota bacterium | reverse complement strand
AGATCGGCCAGAGCGAGTTGATGCCACCGAGCGGGTCCACCACGCCCTGGTAGAGGAACCAGCCCCACGCGCCGACGAAGAGCAGCGTGGCCAGCGTGCTGGCCGGCAACGATCCCGTGTCGCCCAGCGGCTTCGCCACGAGCCCGAGCAGGTCCTGCACGAGGAACCGCCCCACCCGCGTGCCGGCGTCGATGGTCGTGAGGATGAACAGCGCCTCGAACATGATCGCGAAGTGATACCAGAGCGCGAGGGCGGCCTTGCTGCCCAACACGCCGGCGAACATGTGCGCCATGCCCACGGCAAAGGTCGGGGCGCCGCCGGTGCGCCCGATCATCGTCTTCTCCCCCACGTCGGCGGCGAGCTGGTCCATCTGCGCCACCGTCACGGGAAACCCGAGTTCAGACACGCGCGCGGTCACGGCCGCCGCCTCGCCCTTCATGTTGATCGCGAAATATTCGCCCGGCTCCATCGCGCAGGCCGCGATCAGCGCCATCAGGCCCACGACCATCTCCGTGACCATCGCACCGTAGCCGATCGTGCGGATGTGGCTCTCGCGCGTGAGCAGCTTGGGGGTCGTGCCCGAGGAGATCAGCGAATGGAAGCCCGACACCGCCGCGCAGGCGATGGTGATGAACACAAACGGGAACAGCGGCCCCGCCACGACCGGCCCGGTGCCGTCGATGAACTTCGTCAGCGCCGGCATCTTCAGCGTCGGCGCCAGCAGGATGATCGCGATCCCCATGGCCGCGACCGTGCCGATCTTCATGAACGTGCTCAAGTAGTCGCGCGGCGCCAGCAGCAGCCACACCGGCAGGATCGAGGCCACGATGCCGTAGCCCATGATCCACCAGGCGAGCGTCGTGCCCTTGAGCGTGAACCAGCCCTCCAGCGCCGTGCCGTGGACATACTGACCGCCCCATACCGCGGCCAGCAGCGCCAGCACACCGAACACGCTGACCGACCAGAGCGTCCGCGCGCCGTGGCCGCCGTAGCGCAGGCCGCAGCCCATCAGCACCGCGATGGGCATCGTCGCCGCGATGGTGAACAGGCCCCACGGGCTCTCCGCGAGGGCGTTGACCACCACGAGGCCCAGCACCGCGAGGAGGATGGTGATGATCGCCACGATGCTCACGAGCGCGGCCAGCCCGGCGAAGGGCCCGACCTCCTCGCGCACCATCTGGCCGAGCGACTTGCCGCCGCGGCGCACCGAGCAGAACAGGATCACGCAGTCATGCACCGCGCCGCCCAGGGTGGCACCGATCAGCATCCAGAGCATGCCGGGCATGAAGCCGAACTGCGCTGCCAGCACCGGTCCGACCAGCGGGCCCGGCCCGGCGATCGCCGCAAAATGGTGGCCGAACACGATCCACTTGTTCGTCTGCACGTAATCCTTGCCGTCCTCGCGCACGACCGACGGGGGCGCGCGCAGCTCGTCAAGCGTCAGCACTTTCGCCAGCAGCCATGCCGAGTGGAACCGGTAGGCCACCGCGAACACGCAGAGCGCCGCCACCACGATCCACAGCGCGCTCACCGGCTCCCCCCGCGACCAGGCGAGCACACCGATGGCGGTGACGCCCAGCGTTACGACACACGACCAAATGAGGACCTTGAGCCAGGCGGGGAATTTCATGGAAGGCAACCGGGCGCAGTTTTACGGCCCCACCCGCCCGTCTCCAAGAGCAAATACGAGGGGGTGAAAGGTGAGGGTGTGAGGAGGTGAGGATTTGATATTCGGGCCTTCACCCCCTCCTATCCTCACACACCCTCAGCCCCTCTTTTTTCCTCCTCACACCCTCAGCTTTCACCCCCTCTCCCATGCCTTCCTTCGCCCTCGCCCACCTCAACGAGATCCCGCCCGTCCCCTGCCCCTGCGGCCAGTCGCGCCGCGCCTTCGCCACCCCCGACAATCCCGTCGCCACCATCCACCTCGTGGACGCCAAGGTCGATACACAGACCCACTACCACAAGAAGCTCACGGAGATTTATCTCATCCTCGAAGGCGAGGGCCACATCGAGCTCGACGGCGAACGGCACCCGGTGCGCCCGCTGACCAGCATCCTGATCAAACCCGGCTGCCGCCACCGTCTCGTCGGGCAAATCCGTTTCGTGAACATCCCCGTCCCCGCCTTCGACCCGCACGACGAGTGGTTCGACTGAAAGACGAAGGGGTGAAGGGGTGAGGATAGGAGGGTGTGAAGAGAAGAATCCTCCATCCTCAGGTTTCACACCCTCACCCGCTCAGGTCTCATCATTCCACCACCCGCGCACCGGCCGTCGCTTCAGAAAGACGTCCTGAGAAGCAGGTCGCTCCACCTTCCTAAATCAGCCCAACCGGGTCTTTTAGCTTTTTCGTTTCTTTGGCGTTTGGCGCTTTGGACCTTTGGCCTTTGCCGCCGCGGATGCGGCGGCCGTCATCCCGTTCGAGACGGGGTTGCTTCGCCATCTCCGCCAAGCCTTCGTCAGGAGACCCCGCCTACAGAATAACCTTCGCCCCATCCGCCGTCTGCAGATGGATGATCTCGGGGTGCGCGCGGGTCTGGGCGGCGATGGCGTGGGCGTCGCCCGCGACGAAGGTGCCGCGCGTGAGCGCCATGACCGCGCCGCCGAAACCGCCGCCCGTGAGCCGGGCGCCGAGCACGGCCGGATGCGCCGTGAGCAGGTCCACCAGCCGGTCGAGCGTGGGCGTGCTGTTCTCAAACAGATGCTGCGAACTGCGGTGCGAGGCCGTGAGCAGCCGGCCCACCGCGACGAGATCGTCGCGACCGAGCGCCGCGACCGTCTCGCCGACGCGCGCGTGTTCCTCGATGACGTGCTGCGCGCGCTTCGCGATGACCGGGTCCAGCCGGACGGACTTCGCGGCAAACTGCGCGGGCGTGAGGTCGGCGAGCAGTTTCACGCCGAGCACCTTTGCCGCCGTCATGCACTCGCGGTGGCGCGTCGCGTAGAGGCCGTCCACCAGCGCGTGCTTTTCCCGCGTGTTGAAAATCCACAGGTGCGTGTCCGCCGGCAGCGGCACGCGCGCGAAGACCGGGCCGCGGCAGTCGATGTGGACGAGCTGCCCGGTCTCGCCGTGCGCGCTGGTCCCCTGGTCGAGGATGCCGCAGGGCACGCCGACGTAGGTGTTCTCCGCGTGGCGGCCGAGCGCGGCCAGCCGGTCAGGCGTGATTGTCCCGTCCGCGAGCTTCAGCAGCGCCAGCGCGGTCGCCAGTTCGAGGGCGGCGCTGCTGCTGAGTCCGGCCCCGGCCGGCAGGTCGGAATCCACGAGCAGATTGAAGCCCGCCGGACGCGGCAGACCGAAGTCGCCCAGCGCGCGCCAGACCCCCAGCGGGTAGTTGGCCCAGGCCGCCTCACCGGTCAGGCGTCCGCCCGGCAGCAGCGCCAGCTCGACGGGTACGCTGCCCCCCATGCTGCGCAGATTGAACTGCCCGGCCGGGGCCGGAGCCGCCGCCACGGTCACGGTGCGGTTGATGGCCGCGCCGAGCACGGCGCCACCGTTGTAGTCGGTGTGGTTGCCGATGAACTCGACTCGCCCCGGGGCGCGGGCGAAGGCCGCTGGCGGCTGGCTGAAGTGCTTGCGGAACTGTTCGCTGAAGGTGCTCACGGCAAAGTCGGCACCCTCACAGACCCCGGCCGGCAGGGCACGACAAAAACAAGTCTTACCGTTCGACGCTCCCGCGCGTCACGCCGGCCGGGAACCACCGGCGAAGCCTTTGGCGGCCTGACGCCAACAACCCCCGACGTCCTCTTCCGTGACGAGAACTACGGCACGAACTGGACCTTCGGCCTCCGCGGCCGCTTCTGAGCCGCCTCGTTGTAGGGCGGGGTCTCCGCAACCCCGCCTCACCCACCCCGCCGGCTCACCAAAAATCGTAGCCGCACCTGAGTCCCGCCGCGGGATGAAAGCGTGGCGCCTGCGTGGCCGCGACCAGGGACCCTCGTAACACCATGACATGCCACTTGTTTCGTGCCTCCTCCCTATTTTCCCAACTGGGTATTGTGAATAGCATCGTCACGCATAGCCAGACTCGTTCTACATCTCGCCCGCACGGCAATGAGCCTGAAAAATGCATCGGCCAGCTGGCTGGCGAAATTGACCAGATTGCGCCCAGCCCAGGGTCGCCATCTGAACTCTGGGCTGGCACCACATAAACCGCTGCTTTTGCTTTCTCTGCTGGATCTCGCAGACACCACGGCACTGCCCGGCGTGCTTGCCCGCTCAGCCTCGCTGGTCCTCCGTTTTCGCGCATACGGTGCCTTGGTTGCAGAGCGATGGCCTACACGACTTGATTTGCGACTGCCTTTCTTCCACCTGAAAACCCAAGGGTTCTGGAAAGCTTTTGATTCCGATCATCGCCCGGCAACCACACCGGAGACCTGCACCTCAATCGGGCTGGATCCCGAATTTCATTCCGTGCTGGCTGATCCCTCATACCGGCTCGACGCGAGGCTGGTCCTCACCAAGGCTTACTTCACGCCGCCCGAACGGATTGCCCTGCTCGAAGCGATGGGGTTGCGAGACCGTAGCACAATTGAGGAGAGGTCCGAGCAAGTGACCTCCGCCGCCATAGATAATGCAAAACGCAAGGGGCGCAGTGCTTCGTTTCAGATCGGCGTCGTGGACGGCAACCACCACACCTGCGCGCTCACCGGCTATCGATGCCTGACCGAAGATGGAGCAACCGCAGTTGATGCGGCGCACATTGAAGCATGGGCCAATACCCAGAACGACGACCTAGGCAACGGTCTAGCCCTCTCGAAGACCGCACACTGGATGTTCGATGAAGGCCTGTGGTCTATCACCGACGATCTCCATGTGGTGATCAATCCCTCTCGTTTCTTGGAGAACGGACCAAGGGATCTATACCTCGCAAGTTTTGCGAACAAACCTCTGCGTTTCGATAGCGCCACCAGACTACGACCATCAGCAATCCACCTGCGCCACCACCGTGAAAAGCACGGCTTCGAACTCTACCGATTACTTTAAATCGTTCGCCAAGCTTCGCACGCTCAGCACCTCGTCGCGGCGCAGGGCTTCGAAACTCGACTCCGGCAGGGTCAGCACGGCCAAGGTCTCGCCCGCCGCGTTGAAAACCTCTACCGAATACCCCGGCTTATCCCCCGGCGCAGGCGCCGCATGGTGGTCAACGATGATCGCCACATCTCCACGCCGAAGCCCTTCCGTCGAAACATCGACGACCAGGGCTACGCGGCTGTGGAGCGGGAATTTCATGCGCGCTGGCTGAAATCAGCAGATTTCCACGCGAATGACCCGCACTTCCTTGACCGCGTGGTCCACCCAGTAGGTCAGAATGATCCGCTCCCGCACCCGGATCGCATACTTGCGACCGGACGGTCCGGTTTCCTCCAGATCGGGATTGCTGAACGGCTCGCGCGCCAAGTGTTCCAGTTCGGCCAGAATTTGCTGCCGCAACCGCTTCGCACTGCCCAGGACCACATGCGCCGCCGCCGCTGTCAGCACGTAGTCGTAATCGCTCACAGCCCTGCGCGATCAAGTTCACCCGCAATCCGGCGAAGCTCGGTTCCGGAGATCCTGTCGCCCTTTTCCATCTGATCGCGTTCGGCGTCGAGACCGGCCGTGTAACCCGGCTCATTGCGCCGGGCCAGGTGCCGGGCATAAGCGGCAAGATGCACCATCTCCCCGGGGGGAAGCTTGGCCATTTCCGATTTGATCTCAGCAACTGACATGACGGCACCCTACATGGCGGTGGCCCAAAAACAAACCGATTCTCGCCCCGCCTAACCCAACCCGCCCGGTGCTTGGTCCCCTTGTGGGCAGCGCGCTCGCGCGCACCAGGGAAAGGACCCAAGGGACCACAGACCACGGACGGTAGTGTCCGAAGAGTTCAGCAAAAAGACGGATCATGGTAGGTGGTTTGGTGCTTAAGCCAAAAACCACCAATGAAGGCCAAGCTGAAGACGTCGTGTCTTGACTCTTGACCGATTCGTCGCGGCCTCGACCGATCATTCCGTCTTCTTCGTTGGCGGCGTGTGCCCGATCAGCTTGTTCGCCCAGGCGAGGAAGTGGCTCAGGTTGCTGCGGCTTTCGTGGCCGCCGTCGTGCTGGCGCCAGGCGAGCACGCCGTCGAGGCGGCCGAAGGTGGCGGACGGCAGGAGCGCGGTGGGTGGGTGCGGGTCTGAATCAGCGGCTAGGCTTTAGCCGCTTGATCCCAGTGTGGAAGCCCATCTCCTTCCGCGGTGGCTCCGGCGGCGGCATCAGCAACGGCCGGAGCTTTTCGTAGATATCCCGCAGGATGACATCGTGCGTAACCAGCTTCTTGTCGATCTCCGCCAGTCGTTTGAATATCACCGCACTGGTCATGAGCTCCCCCTTCATTCGGATAAAAGCCCGGACCACGTAAACGCTCATAGCCGTGGCCTTGTGACTCCGCAGGATATTCGCCGCCATCACGGCCCCGTGTTCGGTGAAAACCCACGGCAGATACTTCCGGTGCCGGCCACGTCCTGTATCAGCAGACCGTCCCTCTTCTAAGGTCGCAATTTGCGATCTTAAAGCCCCGGCCTCAACGCGGTTCACCTGAAAAACGAAATCGTCGGGGAATCGGCTTCGGTTGCGCTTGAACGCTTCGTTGAAGCGCGAAGTCGAAACGCCATAAAGGCGGGCCAAATCGGCATCCATGATCACGCGCTGACCGCGGATCGTGAAAATGCGGCCGGCCAGGGGATCGGCATCAGGAGAGGACATAGGGCGACTTGGGTTCAGGTTTACCGCGGAGACGGTCCGCCTCGTGCAAGACTTGGCGGGACAAGCGGTGTGCGTCGGCCCAACCCGAAGCAAACCATCCCGTCGCCCTGCGCCAAGACCAAAGCCGCCGGAGGGCTGAAGCAGGCTTGTCTGCTTCACGACACTTCATGAGTCGCGTGCAAGCGCGCTCCCACAGAATTCAGCCTCAGTCACCTTCAGCCTGAGCTGGGGGCTCTTCGCCCCTTGGCGCTTGGCCTCACTTCGCCGCCGCAGGGGGCGGAGTGTGCCCGATCAGCTTTTTCGCCCAGGCGAGGACACTGTCGAGGAGGACGCTGGGGTTTATCGCGCTTACCGCTTCACCGGTTTGGCCGGCAGGGCGAAGGTCAAGGCGCGGCCGATGGAGGCGAGGGAGACGGCGTTGTGATTCTCGTCCTGAAACAGAACATACTGCACCTCGATCTTGTCCGGATTCAGCCGGCTCAGACGGTCGGCCAGATTCCTGGCATTCGTGATCATGAACGCCGTTTCCTCGGCGAGCTTCACCGGGTCGGTGCCCGTGTATTCCTCCTCGCTGGCGGACGTGATCAGGATCCGCAGGCTGAACTCCCCGGCGCGGGCCCGGGTCGAGAAGCTGGCCTCGTTCTCCAGCACGGCCTTGTCACCCTGCCAAATCGCGGGGCTGACGATCAGGTAGGTGCTGAAGTTCTGCGGCGTGCTGAACAGGGCACGGACGGCGGCCAGACCTCCGGCGGACTTGCCATACAGCATCTGTCGCTTGGGGTCGACCGGGTAGCGGGCGGCGATGAAGGGTTTGATCTCCTGCTCCATGATCGCGAGAAAGGTGTCACACCCACCGGATCCTCCCGGGAAGACTTCCGGCTGCGCCTTGACCGTATAGTCGATGGCGCGTCGGCGCCTGGCCTCGGGGTGATCGTCCGCCGGAACACCTTGGAGCGGATAGCCGATGCCGACCACAATGGCCCGCTCGAAGGGACCGCTGCCCCAGCTGTTGGCATCCGAGACGGCGCGGAAATAATAGTTCCCGTCGAGCACATAGAGCACGGGGTAGGTTTTGCCCGGTTCCAGCTTGGGGACGGAGATCATCAACCGGTAGGGCATCTGGTTGAGCCGGGAGGTGAAGTCGAACTGCCGCTCCCGCGCCACCGCGACAGAGCCGGCGTCCAGAAATTCAGGGGCCTCGGCGGGCCCGGCCCCGGCCAGCGGGATGTGGCCGACCAACAGGATCATTCCGAGCAGGGCAACCGGGCGAAGGCGGCAGGAAGGTTTCATGGCGTATCAGGGATTTTATGGGGGACGCGCGGAAGTTGGTCACAAAACCCCGGCGAGGTGAAACAAAACCTGCCACGTCCTTGCTGA
>JAUPWC010000340.1 GCA_030916665.1 Verrucomicrobiota bacterium | reverse complement strand
CCGGGTGTCGCTCGCCGAGAAGATCATCCCGGCGGCCGATCTCTCCGAGCAGATCTCCACTGCCGGCAAGGAGGCCTCCGGCACCGGCAACATGAAGCTTTCGCTCAACGGCGCCCTCACCATCGGCACGCTCGACGGCGCGAACGTCGAGATCAAGGAGGAGGTCGGCGACGACAACATCTTCATCTTCGGCCTCACCGTCGAGGAGGTCGCCGCACTGTGGGCCAAGGGCTACAACCCGTGGGACCAATACAACGCCGACGAGGAACTCCGCGCGGTCATCGACTGGCTCGGCAGCGACTACTTCACCCCCGGCGAGCATGGGGCCTTCGGCGCGCTGCACCACAGCCTGCTCAACGGAGGCGACCCCTACCTGCTGCTGGCTGACTTCCGTAGCTATTGCGATGCCCACGCCCGGGTGGACGCCGCCTACCGCGACAAGAAGAAGTGGGCGAAGATGGCCATTCTCAACACCGCGCGCATGGGCAAGTTCTCCAGCGACCGCACCATCCGCGAATACGCGGAGCAGATCTGGAAGCTCAAGCCGGCGCGCGTCAGCTGAGTGCCGGCTCGTTCCGGCGCTCGAGCACGGCCTGCACCTGCCGGCCGTGCCGCATGCCGTTCCACGCGGCCAGCGGACCGATGAGCGCGTAGATCACACCCGGCAGCCAGGGCAGGGTGGTCACGTAGGTCAGGCCTACTGACAGGAAGCACACGCCGACCTGCAAGCGGAACTCCGTCAGCTGAAGGCGCGTGTAGATCACTTCGACTTCGCTCAGCCGGAGCTGCTCCCGGCGGCGCAGCGCATGGCCTTGGAGCAGGGCATAGAGCGTCCAGATGCCGGCGAAGCCGAGGCCGTAGATCCGGTAGATCAGCCACAGTTCGTCCAGGCCGGTCAGGCGTGATTCCCCGCCCAGCCAGGCGCCGAAGAGGAATTTCAGCGGATAAACCGAGAACAGGACGAGCAGCAGGATGAAATAGTTCAGCGTGCGCGTGTAGAGATCCTCCAGGCCGTAGCGGCGGAAGAACTTGTAGTGCTCGTTCCAGAACAGCAGGAGGATCGCGAAACAGGCGGCGAAGGCCGGGAAGCCGCGCAGCACTTCCATCAGGCCGGCGACATCACGCGGCACGGCGGTGGAGACCACGAGCAGGGTGAGCGCAAAGCCGAAGACGGCGTCGGTCAGATTTTCCAGCCGGGAGACCTCCTTGCCGCGCCAGTGGAAGTGCTCCTCCGGACGCCGCCCGGGCAGGCGGTCACGCCACGAGGGTTTGGAGCGGTTGCGTCCCATGCACCTTGAGCCAAGCGGTGGGCGGGCGCGGTGGCCAGTGTTTTTCCGCGATTGTCGCCCGCCCGCGCAGCCCTCAGCTTTCCGGCACACCCCGCCCATGAATCCGATTTTGCGCCAGCGCCTGCTTTGGATCGTCGCGCTGGCCGCGGGGTTGGTCGCCGGGGGGCTGGCGGTCCGATACTGGCTCGGGGGCTACGTGGTGCGGTCCGTTCTGCGCATGGCCGGGGCCACCGAAATCCGGCACGGCGAGGTGCGTGGCACGCCCTGGCGGCTGGAAATCCCGGACTTGGAATTCCAGCTGCGTTCGCAGGCGGTCGGCGCGCGGCGGGTGACCCTCAGCCGGGAAAAATGGTGGCAGGTTTCCCTGGGCGACGTGCGCGTCGAGGGCGCGCGTCTGCCGGTGGCGCTCGACGATTCCGATCTGTTCACCGGCGATTGGAACACCTACGCGGACGGAGGCCTGGGCGACGAGCCGGTGCCGCCGCCGTTTCGCTCACTGGCGCTGGAAGGAGAGCTCATCGTGCGTATGGCCCTGGCGCCCGACCGGGCGGTGGCGGTCAAACTGGTGAGCGAGCCGAAGAGCGGCACGTCCTGGATCGGCAGCCTCGTCGCTGAAGCCGAGGGCTTCCGACTGGCGGGCAGCGGCACCCTGTCGCGCGCCGGGCAGGAGCTCGACTTTCAGGTCCACAGTGCGGAGCTCGATCTCGCAGTTTGGTCGCCGCAGATCCAGCGTCTGGTGCCGCGGCGGGGCGCGCCTTGGCAGCTGGCCGGCCGCCTGACCGGAGTCGTCGAAGGCAAGGTCACGGCGAAGCGCTTCGCCGCCACCGCGCGGGTCAGCCTGCGGGATGGAAGCATGCGGGCGGGCAAGCGCGACATCGCCGCCGAGGGCGCCGAGGCGGACCTGGAGTTTTCCGATCTCTGGAAAATGCGCACTTCCTCGGGCCGGTTGCAACTGCGGCAGCTCCGCGTCGGCCGACTGGCGTTCGCCGGCGCGGAAGCGGATTTCGGTCTCTGGAATGGCCGGCAGATCAACGTCGCCCGCGCGACCGCGGCGGGACTGGGCGGGCGCGTGGAGGCGTTGCCGTTCAGTTTTCAGCTGGAACAGACCGCGCTCAACTTGGAGCTGCACGTCGCGGATCTGCACATACCGCAGCTGTTGGAGCTGACCCCGCGGGTGACGACGCGGCTTGGCGGGCGCGCCGAAGGCGCGCTCACACTGCGAGTGAGCGACGGAGACGTGTTGATCAGCGGCGGCGAGCTGTCCGTGCGGCCCGGGACCGCAGCTGAGCTCCAGCTCAACGCCGGGGCGCTCCTTCGCTCCGGCGCACGCATGGATGCCGAGACCGAGCGCCGGCTCAAGACGGTGGGCAATCAGGGCGTGTTGGTGAGGCTGGAGGATTGCCGCGTGGAGTTCAGGCCGCCGGACCTTCCGCTGGGCACCTCGGTCCGCAGCAGTGTGCGCGGCTGGGTGGACGGACGGCCCGTAGCCTTCACCCACCACCTGAACGGGGCGGTGGAACGCTACTTCGAAATTGAGGGAGGGCGGCGCTGACCGGGCGGGTCAGGGGCCCGGGAGATTGCGCGGGGCGGGTGGCGTGACCGGCAAGCAGGTGCCGGTCACGGCATGTCGACGGTGTTGTTGAACTTCACGGAGCCGTAGGTTCAACGCCCCACGGCGCGGCCGGGCAGAACGCACTCAGCAGGTGACGTGACCCTTCATGTTCCCACGGGAATGGAATGGATTTCGCGTCCCGACTGAAATCCTGGCCGGTGCGCTCAGATCATCATGCCGGCCACGCAGGCGGAGAGGTAGCAGGCGATGGTGCCGCCGAAGACGGCCTTCACGCCGAGCGCGGCGAGGTTTTCCCGCTGGTTGGGCGCGAGCGTCCCGATGCCGCCGATCTGGATGCCGATGGACACGATGTTGGCGAAGCCGCACATCGCGTAGGTGAGGATGATGATCGTGCGCTGGTCGGTGAGTGCGCCCGAGGATTTCATCTGGCCGAGCTGGAGGAAGGACACGAACTCGTTGAGTACCGTGCGGGTGCCGAGCAGCTGGCCGGACTGGAGGAGGTAGCCGCTGTCGATGCCGATGAGCCAGGCGATCGGGGCATAGACGATGCCGAGGATGAATTCGAGGGAGAAGGCCTTGAAGGCCCCGCCCGTGACCTGCTCGATCCAGCCGTTGAAGCCGGGGTAGGTGAAGATCTCGTTGCCGGCGATGGTGAGGGTGTGCGGCGCCCCGACCCAGCCGAAGACCGCGTTGAACAGCGCGACCAGCGCGGTGAAGGCGATGAGCATGGCGCCGACGTTGGCGGCGAGCTTCAGGCCGTCGGTCGTGCCGAGGCAGACGGCGTCCACGAGGTTGGAGCCGATCTTCTCCTTGGAGACGGCGAGGTCCGCGCTGATCGGCTCGGTCTGAGGCAGGATGATCTTAGACACCATGAGGCCGGGCGGGGCGTTGATGACCGAGGCGGTGATGAGGTGCGTGGCGAAGAGCACCTGTTGCTCGACGCTGCCGCCGCCCAGGAAGCTGATGTAGGCGATCATCACGGCGCCGGCGATGGTGGCCATGCCGCCGACCATCACGGTGAACAGCTCCGAGCGGGTCAGAGTCGGCAGGTAGGGCTTGATCAGGAACGGCGCCTCGGTCTGGCCGAGGAAGATGTTGGCGGAAGCACTCAGCGTCTCGGCGCCGGAGAGCGGCATGAACTTCGAGATGACCCACGCGTAGGCATAGACGATCTTCTGCAGGATGCCCAGGTAGTAGAGCATCGAGGTGAACGCCGAGAAGAAGATGATCGAGGGCAGGATGCCGATCGCGAAGACCACGCCGTGCTTGTCCTGGTCGGCGAGCGAGCCGAACACGAACCGCACGCCCTCGCCGGTGAAGCCCATCAGCGCGACAAAAATCCCGCCGACCCATTCGACGGCGTCGCGCACCGGCCCGACAAAGAGCACCGCCGCGGCGAAGAGCATCTGGAGGAGCGCGCCGGCGGCGACGAGGCGCCAGTTGATGGCTCTGCGGTTGTAACTGAGCAGAACGGCGATGCCGACGAGCGCGACGTAACCGAACAGACCGCGCAGAATGTGGGTGAATTGCTCCATGGGCGGGGCGGATTGCCCGTCATGAGTAGCAGGGGGCGGACCCGGCGCGAGATTCTTTTGGGCTGAAACCTTTCTCCGCGGTGCGCGTCTAATCCGCACCCCGCCCACATGGACGTGCTCGATCTGATCATTCTCTTTGCCGGCCTCATGGCCGGAGCGGTCATCTCGGCCGGGTGTCTGGTCGGGCTCATTGTCTGGGTTTCCGGCGGTCGCCGGCCGCGCGTAACCGAGGTTTGCCCTCCCACCGACAAGTCCTAGGCTGCCGGCATGGACATCAAGGAACGGCTGGCCCGGCATCTGGGCAAAACTCCCGATACCAAACACGCGGCCTTCGTGGCGCCCAATGCCAGCGTGATGGGAGACGTGAAACTTGGTCCGCTCAGCAGTGTGTGGTATGGCTGCGTGCTGCGCGGCGACATCAACACGATCGAGATCGGCGAGGGTTCCAACGTGCAGGACCTCGCGGTCGTGCATCTGGCCGACGATTACGGCGTGAAGGTCGGCCGCTACACGACCATCGGCCACAGCGCCATCATCCACGCCTGCACCATTGGCGACGAGTGCCTGATCGGCATGGGCGCGACGATTCTCGACGGAGCCGTGATCGGAGACCATTGCATCGTTGGGGCGAACGCGCTGGTCACGCAGCGTTTCGTCGCCCCGGCGGGCTCGATGATCCTCGGTTCCCCGGCCAAGGTCGTGCGCCCGCTCAAGGAGAGCGAATTGATGGGCCTGCGGGCCTGGGCCGAAAAATACGTCGAGGTCGCCCAGGCCCACTCAGGCCGGAAGGAGTAAGGGGCCCGCACTTCGTCTTTGTGTGGGAGCGAGCTTGCTCGCGACATCCGCGCGAAGTCGCGAGCAAGCTCGCTCCCACAGGGAAGCTCTGCACGGGCTTTGAGTTCGCACATTTTGGCCAAAATCTGCGGAGCGGCCCGCCAGCCGGGGGAGTAAAGTCATGGCGACAAAAGGAGATGACGCCATGAAAACCAACATCGGATCAATCGACACGGGCCTGCGGTTTGTCGGAGGTTGCATCATCGGACTGTGGGGCGTGCATGTGGAGACCTGGTGGGGCCTGATCGGACTGCTGCCCGCTCTGACTGCCATCTTCGGCTACTGTCCGCTCTACGCTCTGCTGCACATCGACACGACGGCGTGCGACCACTAAAGCTTGTCGGATCTGGCTGGAGCCGGGTTTCCCGCGCTCTTGGATTCTCTTGGATTCTTCGCTGCGCTCAGAATGACACGCAGGAGGGAAAACCTTTTATGCCGGTCATCCTGGGCGCCGCGAAGAATCTTGCTCCAACCGGGGCGAGGGCGCCCCGGCTCCATTGCTGAGCATTACCCAAAGAAGTTACGTTCGACAGGTAGGGCGAATCCTCCGGATGAGCCGCGGCTCGACGGGACGACTCGCCCTACCGCACCCGCTCAAGAATCGAGAAGGTGTAGCGGTAATTCAGGTCGGCGCTCTCGCGTTTCCAGGTTTCCCGCCAGGCTAGTTGCCGCCACTCGGGAAACCAGGTGTCGCCCTCCACCGGCGCATGCACGAGCGTGAGCAGGATGCGGTCGGCGAGCGGGAGGGTCTCCTCGTAGATGCGCTGGCCGCCGCAGACCATGATGCGGCCGGGCAGCTGTTGCGCGAGGGCGAGGGCGTCGGAGACGTTTCCGGCCACTTGCACGCCCGGCTTCGCGAGCGCCCGGTTGGAGCTGATCACCACCGGTTGCCGCCCGTCTTCCTGCACGCGCGGCCAGGTTTCGTAGCAGATCCGGCCGAGCACCACGGTCT
>JAUPWC010000032.1 GCA_030916665.1 Verrucomicrobiota bacterium | reverse complement strand
TCGTGATCCCGAGCTGCTTCAGCATGTCCTGGTGATCCTCCTGCGAGAGCCGGTTGACCAGTTGCCGGTCCGCCTGCGTCTGCTCCCAGAACGGCTTCGAGAAATCCGGCCGCGGCGCCGGCGCCGCAAAACCGGCCGGCCCTGAGCTTGGCGAAGGGGCCTGGGCGGCGAGAGGCAGGGCCAGAGAGGAGGCGGAAAGCAGGAGCAAGGCAGCGAGACGGGAGGTGGGATTCATTTTAGAAAAGCAGTTGAAACGCGGAGACCGCGGAGATCGCGGAGCAGGGGTGCGGCAAGAAGGGGACCAAGGCAGGTTTAACCACAGATGGACCCGGATGAACACGGATTCAAATCAGCCGCACCCAAAGACGGGATATTTTCGGGCTAACGTATGAACGGGGTGGCCCACGGAACACACTGAATACACGGAAAGGCATGTTTTAAGCCGGCAGATTTTCTCTCGCGAAGGCTAACCCAACCTACCTTCGCTCCCTTCGCGCCCTTCGCGAGAAATCCCTCCGGATATTCGTGTATTCCACGGTCAGAAACCTGAGACCTGAAAATTGAAACCTGAAGATTCAAACCGACCCAAGCGTAATCACCACGAAACACACCAAACACACGAAAGGGACTGACCGGTATCAGGCATTGAGGTGGAGCGACCTGCTCCTCAGGGCGCTTGCCTTGCCGCGGACATCCTCAGTGCGTTGGGGAGCAACGCGCTCCACCGCTCGGTTCTTCCTTTCGTGTGCTTCGTGTATTTCGTGGTTACCCTCTGCAAGTCAGGTGGCCAGCGCCTGACGCACCGCTTTTTGCCAGCCGGCGTGGAGGGCGGCGACGCGGTCGGCGGGGAGCGCGGGGCGATAGACGACTTCCTCGCGCGGCACGGCGGCGAGGGCGGACAAATCGCGGTGCAGGCCGAGGCCGAGCTGGCCGGCAAGCACCGCCCCGAGCGGGGAGCAGTCGGGCATGGTGGCGACCCGCAAGTCCACGCCGCAGAGGTCGGCGCAGAACTGCATGAGGAACTTGCTGGCCGTGGGGCCGCCGTCGCCATGCAGGGCCGTGAGCGGCACGTCCGCCTCGGCGCGCATGGCGTCGAGCGCGTCGCGCACCTGGAAGCCGATGGACTCGAAGGCCGCGCGGGCGATGTGTCGCTTGTCGCTGTGGCTGGACAGGCCGAGGATAGCCGCGCGCGCGTCGGGCCGCCAGTGCGGCAGGCCGAGGCCGGTGAACGCCGGCACGACATGCACGCCGCCGTTGTCGGGCACGCCCAGCGCGAGTTGCTCGATGGCCGGCACGTCGGCGGCGAGGCCGAGCTGGTCGCGTAGCCACGTGAGCGTGGAGGCCGAGGAAATGATGATGCCCTCGAAGGCGTAGGTCGGCCGGCCCGCGTGCGACCAGGCGAGCGCGGTGAGCACGCCCTGCGACGAGAAGCGCGGGGTGTCGCCGATGTTGAGCAGCAGCGACGAACCGGTGCCGAAGGTGACCTTGGCCGCGCCGGGCGCGTAGCAGCGCTGGGCGAAGAGCGAGGCCTGCGAATCGCCCATGACGCCGCGAATGGGCAAGGGTTTGGCCAGCGCGCCGTCGAGGGTCGTTTCGCCGAACGACGCGGAACAGTCGCGCACCTCGGGCAGGGCGCGGCGCGGGACTTCCCAGAGCGCGCACAGTTCGTCGTCCCAGGCGAGGCGGCCAATGTCGTAGAGGAGCGTGCGCGAGGCGTTGGTCGTGTCGGTGGCGAAGACCTGGCCGGCGGTGAGCCGGTAGATGAGGTAGGCGTCAACCGTGCCGATGAGCGCGGAGCCGTCGGCGAGCTTGGCGCTCAGTCCGGGTTGGTTGCGCACGAGCCACTGGAGCTTCGAGGCGGAGAAGTAGCCGTCGATCTTCAGGCCGGTCCGCGCGTGGATGAGCGCCTCGCGTCCGGCTTCCGCGTGCATCCGGCAGAGCGGATCACCGCGGCGGTCCTGCCACACCAGCGCGCGGTGGAGCGGCCGGCCGGTGCCGCGTTCGAAGACGACGATGGTCTCGCGCTGGTTGGTGATGGAGAGGGCGGCGACCTCGCCGACCCGGGCGGTGTTGCGCGCCAGCACCGCGCGCAGGACAGTCAGGGTGTTCTGCCAGATTTCCTCGGCATCGTGCTCGACCCAGCCCGGCTGCGGGTAGTGCTGCGCGTGGTCGCGGGATTCGCGGTCAAGGGCGCGGCCGGCCGCGTCGAAGAGCAGGGCCTTCGTGGCCGAGGTGCTTTGGTCGAGGGCGAGGAAGAGAGCCATGGAAACTCAGAAGTTGAACCACAAAGACACAAAGGCACGAAGGAGACAGATCTTCTTGGTGTCTCTGTGTCTTTGTGGTGCCATGGTTTTACTGCAACAGGCTGTGCGCGGTCGCGCTCAGCCCTTCCATTGAAATCCCGTAATGCCGGAAGAGGTCGGCCTGGGCGCCGGTGACGGTGTCTTCGTCGGGGAAGCCGACCATCTTGAAGCGCGGGGCGAGGCCGGCCTGCAGGAGCGTGGAGGCGACCGCCTCCCCCACCCCGCCGGCGACCATGTGTTCCTCGACCGTGACGACGGCGCGGCACTCGCGTCCGGCCGCGAGCACGGCGGCGGTGTCGAGCGGCTTCACGGTGTGCAGGCTGAGCACGCGGGCGGAGATGCCCGCCTCGGCCAGGTGCGCGGCGGCGAGCAGCGCATGGACGACGGTTTCGCCGGTGGCGATGAAGGCGACGTCCGTGGTGGGAGCGAGCTTGCTCGCGACATTCCCCGAACCCGTCGGGAGCGAACTCCCTCCCACCGGATAAATCACGCGGGCACGGCCGGCCTCGAAGGGCCGGTCGGCTCCCGGCAGATCCAGCATCGCGGCCTTGCCGAAGCGCAGGAAGACCGGGCGCGTCGCCGACGCCGCGAATTTCACGGCCTCGCGGGTCTCGAAGTTGTCGGCCGGGACGAGGATCGTGACGTTGTGGATCGCGCGGAGGACGGCGAGGTCGTGCAGCGAGTGATGGGTGGAGCCGAGCGCGCCGTAGCTGACGCCCGAGCTGATGCCGACGACCACGGCCGGGACGTTCGAGTAGCAGATGTCATTCTTGATCTGCTCGAGCGAGCGTGCTGTGAGGAAGCACGACGGGGAGACACCGAAGGCCTTCTTGCCGCAGGCGGCGAGGCCGGCGGTGATGCCGACGAGGTTCTGCTCGGCGATGCCGACCTCGACGATCTGCCTGGGCAGGGCCTTGCCGTAGGGCGCGAGCTTGCCGGAGCCGCGCGAGTCGGAGGTGACGGCGACGATGTTTTTGTCGGCCGTGGCGAGTTGCTGCAGCGTGTCGGCGAACTCCTCGAGGTTGGCGCGGCCTTTCTTGAGGCCGAGTTTCTCGGCCAGGGCCTTCGCGGCCGGCGTGAACAGGGACGGGGCGGGCGCGCTCATGGTAGAAAGGCAGTAGCGAGTAGCGGGTAGCGAGGAGTGAGCATGGGGAGCGCGCTCATTGCTGGGAGGTGGAGCGCGTTGACCCCAACGCGCTGGTTTGGCCAACGGCGGACGCACGCGCATTGGGGTCAATGCGCGCCACCTTTTCAGCCGCTTCCAATTCGGCCAACGCCTGGGCCAGCTCGGCGTCGCTCGGGACGCCGTGGTGCCATTTACCGACGTTTTCCATGAAGCTGACACCCTTGCCCTTCACCGTGTTGGCGATGACGAAGAGCGGCTTGCCCGGGTGCGGCGTGGTGATCGCTGACGTGAGGGCGGCGTAGTCGTGGCCGTTGACGGTTCGCACCTCCCAGCCGAAGGCGCGCCACTTCTCGTCGAGCGGCTCGTTGGACATCACGTCCTTGGTGTGGCCCGTGATCTGGAGCGTGTTGTGGTCGAGGATGGCGACGAGGTTGTCCAACTTGTAGTGGGAGGCGGCCATCGCGGCCTCCCAGTTGGAGCCCTCGGCCAGTTCGCCGTCGCCGAGCAGCGTGAAGACCTTGAACGCGTCGCCGTCCATCTTGGCGGCGAGCGCCATGCCGAGGCAGATAGGGAGGCCGTGGCCGAGCGCGCCGGTGTTCATCTCCATGCCGCGGATCTTCCGCGTCGGGTGGCCGACGTAGTAGCTCTTGTAGTGGCAGACCGTGTCGAGGTCGGCGTCGGGAAAGTAGCCGCGGTCGGCCATGACGGCGTAGAGCGCCTCGACGCAGTGGCCCTTGCTCTGGACGTAGCGGTCGCGCGTCGGCGAGTCCACGGTCTCGGGCGTGATCCGGAGCACGCGGTTGTAGAGCAGGCTCAGGATATCGAGGCACGACAGCCCGCCGCCCGTGTGCCCGGCGCCCGCGCCATGGATGAGCGTGAGCATCCGCCGGCGCAGGGCGAAGGATTTGAGGTGAAGTTGGTGGTCGGTCATGGAATGAGGGACCGGGGAGGAGGGAGAAGGGAGAAAGGGGAAGAGAGGAGGGACGAAGGACCAGGGACGAGGGACCGGATTGCCGGTTTAGCCCACTGCGGGAGCGGCGGGATTCTGGCGTGCACGCTCGAATTCAAGTCCCTGCGCTCCCGCGCAGGGCTACTGGAAGACATTGTTTCTCTGGAACCGGTCATCCTGAGCCACGCGAAGTTACCGAGCCGAAGGCGACAGGGCTCAAATCCAAGCGGATTCGCGTATTTCCTTGGATCCTTCGCACGGCTCAGGATGACGGGAGCGTATATCATGCGCGGTTCGAGTCCTTGGTCCATGGTCCCTTGTCCTTAGTCCTCACCACGCTCGTGGTGATACACTTCCCACCCGAGATACCGCTCGAAGGCTTCGGCGAGGATGCCGGCGGTGCGGGAGGCGTTCATGACGACATGGTGCTCGAAGCCCTCGCGGCAGATGTGCTTGAGCAGTGACTGGAGGCGCGGGACCTGTGCGACGGCGCGGTTGCCGAAGGTCTTGAGCTCGTCGTTGGTGAGCGCGCCCTCGCCGACATAGGCGCGGATGACGCCGGCGGTATCGTCCGTCGTGATCCGGCCGAAGGTG
>JAUPWC010000339.1 GCA_030916665.1 Verrucomicrobiota bacterium | reverse complement strand
CGGCGCGCACGGGCGTGCGGAGGTTGCGCGCGTCGTTGAGCGCGTCGAAGATGCGGAACACGTCGAGCCCGTGCGCGGCGGTGCAGCGCACGAAGGCCTCGACCACGTCGTCGGGGAAGCTGGTGTATTGGACGAGGTTCTGGCCGCGCAGGAGCATCATCTGCGGAGTTTTCGACGCGGCGGCCTTGAGGCGGTCGAGGCGGGTGAAGGGATTTTCCTTCAGGAAGCGGAGGCAGGAGTCGATCGTCGCCCCGCCCCAGGTTTCCAGCGCGCCGAAGCCGAGCCCGTCTAGGATGGGGGCGGCCGGCAGCATCTGCTCGGTGGTCATGCGGGTGGCCGCCAGCGACTGATGGCCGTCGCGCAGGACCGTGTTGTTGAAGAGGACGGGTTTCATGGGAAGGATTGGCCACAGCAGGCACAAAGAGCGCGGAAAGCCGAAGCCCGGCCGCCAACGGCAACGCGGCCTGGCGCTCCCTCGCAGCGGACCAGAGAGTGAAGCCCGCCACCGGAGGAATTCCTCCGCGCTCTCCGCGTCCTCCGCGTTTCAAGGCTTGGGTTGGGTTTCATGGGCGGAGGAAAGGGATGGCACGCGCGCCCGCCTCTTTTGCCACACAGCCAGACCCGGCCCTTACCCTGGGAACCACAGTTCCGGGTCTGCTCTTTTTTACCGGATCAAGCGGACTGACGCGTGCCATGCCGACAGCATACCCGCCCCCGCCGCCGCCAACTCGCCGCATCTTGGCGGGCACTGCGCACGGGTTGTGAGCTCGGAGTCACGGACGCACGAGAATTGCAACGTTGCCTGAGGCAAGCTCTTGGACTTTCATGTCGCCATGAGCATACTGCGATTTTCATCTACTGCTTTGGTGGCATCGCACTTACGACATTGTGGATAGTTTCCTCGTTTGCATCGTTTTCCTCCAATGAACGAAGAGAGATCTCGAATATCGAGATGGTCCTATGCCGTGAGCAAGACGCAAGGGCGTCAGGCTGCGGATAAGTCAGACGACACAAACCCACGAGGCCCAATAGCACGGATCGGCGTTGAGAAATGAAGCATAGGTCAGTCATCGGTCCTTCGGCGCTCTTGGTGATTACAACCGCTACCGCCATCGTCATTTCGTCCATCACACCGACGGATCCCCATTATGGGGTCTTTCCCAAAATCATGGCTGCCGTGTTCTGGAGCGCTCTAGGATTCATCCCCGCTGCGATATGGATTGGCCTCGCACAATACAAACGCTCGTTGGCAAAAATTCTATTGCTGCTTCAAGCGGTTGCCCTGCTGGGGTTCGTTGCTCTCAGGGTCGGCCTAGGAGGATTTGGATTCCAGAGTCTATCGTTCGTTTTCCTCGCCGCTTGCATGGTGGCCTGTCTTCCCATCATCGCAGTTCTCCTCTTTCGCGATCACCGTGATTCCTACAGGGCAGACGCGGGAAAACCGATCTCAGAGCGCTCTGCTGCGCCGCATCAGGAATCCGAGTAAACAACCCGTATTGGAAAAGCGGAAGGAGCAACGCTGCGGATAGTGATCCGGAATCCGTTCACCTCACGATTTCAAGGCTCAAGCCCTGATCTTTTGCGTCTCCCCCCTCCTGAACTGCCTCGCGCAAAGTCCGCCAAGGGCGCGACGGAATCCGAAAAACCTTGGCGACCTTTGCGTCCGTGGCGCGAGGCATACTGGGGCGACTCAAAGAGTGGGAGCTCCAGCCCTTGGTGCCTTTGTGTCTTTGTGGTGAATGACCGCCTGAGTCCGGGGTCAACGACCCCGGCTACAGCCTATCACCGGGGCGGGGGCGCCCCGGCTCCAGTGAGTCACGGACGGCCTCGCGGGAGTTCGGCCCTCCGAGTGAGGCTCACTTCTCCGCGCCTTGCTCGGTCTTCTTCTCCGCCTCGGGCGGGCCCTGCCAGCCGGCGATGCCGAGGAAGCGCAGGTCCTCGAGGTTCACCTTGTATTGCGGGTAGAGCTTCCGCTCGAGGCCGTCGGTGTTCTGGCCGAAGCGCGAGGCGGAATAGGCGATCATCGAGGCGGCCTTGTCGGCAAAGCTGTTGCCCGGGGCGCGCATGCTCATGCGCGTGACCCAGCGGAGCTTGGGTTGGCTCTCGCGGACGGTGCGCTTGAAGTCGAAGGCCGAGAGAATGATGTAGTAGCGCGCCTCCTCGATGTCGGCGACGAGCTCGTCGTAGAGGTCGCCGCCGCCGGCGTAGCGCCGCGGGCCGTCGGCATCGTTGATGTCGCCCATGTAGCCGAGCAGGGTCGCGGTGCGGGCGTTGGACTGGTTGCGGGAGCGGTTGAGCATGTCCTGGATGATCATGTTGTTTTCCAGGTAACTCGCGGAGGCCTGCGCCTCCATGTCCTCGGTGGAGCCGGTGAGGTTGGCGTTGCCGGTGGGGGTGGCGGTGGCGGCGGCGGCGCGGGCCTGCTGGGCGAGCTGGTTCTTGGTGCCCATGGTGTTCATCGAGCTGATCACGTTGTCCAACCCGTCGCGATAGGTCGGGTCGGCGAAGGGCATCGTGCGGCCCCAGTTCACGACGAGCAGGAAGTCCACCTTGTCGGGATCGGTGGCGGGGAAGTAGCCCTGCCGCGCGAGGTGCTGCGCGAGCACGGTGGCGATGGCGACAAACTGGATCTTGTCCTGCGCGTTGTCGCGGATGGTGCCGTCGGCGGGCCCGCCGTTGCTCATGGCGTAATATTCGCGCTCCCAGCGACCCTTCTCGTCCTTCACGCGCTTGTAGTCCTTCGCGGTCTTGGCAAAGACCGAGGTCAGCACGGAGTTCTCGTCATCCGACGCGAACACGGAGCCGACGGGTGAAAGCAACAGGCCGGCGATCACAATCGCCGCCAAGGGGCGCAGGGGCGTGGGTTTCATGCGAGGGAAAGGTGGTCCATGGCCGCCTTTCTGGCAAGCGGCCGGCCGCTCGCCCAATAGAACGCGGTTTCCCGCTTTCATTCCGCGCAATTCGGGGCTTTCGTGTCCGGAAAAAGATGAAGCTTCTGGTCACCAACGACGACGGCATCAACTCGGTCTTCCTCCACGCCCTGGTCCGCGCGCTCAAAGCCGCCGGCCACGAGCTGTTTGTGGTGGCGCCGCTCACCGAGCAGAGCTGGACCGGCGCCTCCAAGACCCGCAACCGACCCGTGCAGTCCGTGCGCGCCGAACAGGGCTTCGGTTGCCCGACCTGGACGGTGGACGGCACGCCTTCCGACTGCGTCAACATCGCCATCGCGCACCTGCTGCCCAAGAAGGCCGGCGTCGCCGGAGGCCCTGGGCAAACAACGTGCGTCGAAGGGGTCGTCAGCGGCATGAACGTGGGCTTCAACTGCACGCTGGGCTTCGTGATCGCCAGCGGCACCGTGGCCGGCGCCTGGGAAGGCGCGCTGCACGGCCTGCCCGCGATGGCCGTCTCGCAGGACGTGTCGGAGGCGACCTACTACTACCTGAAGGAACACGGCGGCCAGCCCGACGCCGAACTCGCCGCCACACTCGAGGTGTCTGCCGCACACGCCGCCCGCCTCGCGGGCGAACTGTTGCCGGTCACCCCGCCCCGCACTTTCACCGTGCACAACCTGAACATGCCCTTCCCCTGCCGGCCCGACGCCGCGGTGAAGCG
>JAUPWC010000338.1 GCA_030916665.1 Verrucomicrobiota bacterium | reverse complement strand
TGGATCAGCAGGGGCTCGATGAGCTGCTCGGAAATCCGCAGGTAGGGATTCAGCGAGGTCATCGGGTCCTGAAAGATCATCGAGATGCGCTTGCCGCGGATGTCGCGGAGCTGCGCGGGCGGGCAGCGCAGCAGGTCCACGCCGTCGAACACCGCCGTGCCGCCCTCGATGCGCCCGGGGGGCTGGGGGATGAGGCCGAGCAGCGTGGAGCAGGTGACGGATTTGCCGGAGCCGGACTCGCCGACGATGCCGAGGATCTCGCCGCGCTCGACGCTGAAACTGACGTCGTTGACGGCGCGGTAAATGCCGGTGCGGGTGTGAAAGCTGACGCGGAGATTGCGGACGTCGAGGAGAGGCACGGGGATCAGATAGGTACTTGGGCGGAATTCAGCAACTCTGAGAACAAATTCTCGTAACGGCTGAGCATCAGGTCCATCGCGAAGCGTGCCGGCGCCTCGGCCTGGCCGCGGGCGACCACGGCCTCGACCTCGTCGCCGCCCGCCAGCACCCGGCGAAGCGTGTCGGCGAGCGCCACTTCGTCGCCCGTGGGGAAAAGCCAGCCGTTCTGTCCGTGCCGGATGACATCGTCCACGCCCGGGGCGCGGCTGGCGATGGCGGCGCAGCCGGCGGCCATGTATTCGACGAGCGAGAGCGGCAGACCCTCGTAGTGCGTGGACAGCACGGCGGCGCGGCAGCGGTGAAAGAGGGCGACCGTGTCGCTGACCCGACCGGGGAAATCCACGCGGTCGCCGAGTCCGAGGCGGCGCGCAAGGCGTTCGCAGGCGCGGCGGTGCGATTCCTTGCCGTCGCCGGCCAGCACGAGTTTGCCGGTCCAGCCCGTGGCCACGAGCCGGTGAACCGCGCGGATCAGGGTGGGCTGGTCCTTTTGTCGGGCGAAGCGGGCGGCCATGACGATGTCCTGTCCGCGTGAGGCAAAGGGCGGCGCTCCGGCGCCGAAGCGGCCGACCTCGACGGCGTTGTGGATCACCTCAAGGCGCGGGGCTTCCAGCCGCAGCCGGCGCAGGTGATCGGCCACACCCTGGGAAACGCAGACCGTGGCGCTGGTGCGGGCGGCGAGCGGACGGGCGGCCCAGAGGCGCCAGAAGGCGTAGCGCTCGCAGTTTTGCTCGATGTGGATCACGACGGGCACGTTGGCGGCGAAGGCCGCCTGCCGGCCCCAGATGTGTTCACTGAAGCCATGGGCGGCGAACACCTGCGGCTGGAAATCGGCAATGAGCGCGCCCAGCTGGCGACGGGTGGTCCACTTCGGCCAGTCGTCCACCCAGGCCGTGCGCAGGCCGGTGCTCTCGATCTGCCGCTGCATCGCGGCGGGCAGTTGGACTTTCTTGCGGCGCAGCACCAGCAGCGGCTCAAAGTGGCCGGAACGCAGGTGTCCGCTGGCGATGTCGAGTGCGACCTTGGTGGCCCCGGAACCGCCGCCGGTGACAAAATGGATGACGCGCGGTTTCGGATTCATGGCCTGATGTGTAAGGAGCCTGCTTGCAGGCGATCAGGTGCTGGAGGTCGCGTGTGAACAGGCCGCGACAAGAAACGGTTCAAGCGCGGCCTGCACTTCGGCGACGCTCACACGCAGGAGCGGCCGCGGGCCCGAGACATCGGCCGGGCGGATGATGGTGTGCTTCGTGTCCCAGGGGTGCCAGCGCCAGGGTTCAAGCGGGCCGTAGAGGCCGACCACGGGAACGTGGAACGACGCGGCGATGTGGATGAAACCGGTGTCGATGCCGAGACAGAGCTGCATGCGGCGCATGAGCGAACCGGCCTCGCGGATGGAGAGGTCGCGGCTCCAGTCGTGGCAATGGCCACGCAAATCCGCGGGGATACCGGCGAGAATCTGCCGGTAGTAGCCGGCGTTGCCGGGAGCGTCGCAGAAATGGATTTCGGCATCCCGTTCGCGCACGAGCCAGGTGATGATTTCGGCAAAGCGCTCTGGCGCCCAGTCTTTCAGGGCGAAAACAGACTTGGCGCAGACGAAGACGCGGAAGCGACCCGTCGCGGAGAGACGGGCGTCCACATTTCGGTCGGTGGCGGGCGCGGTCCAGTTCTCGTTGTGGGTGCTCGTGACCGGGATGCCGTCGGCGCGGAGCACGTCAAGGAAGCACTCGACCTCGTGCTTGTCGGGGTAGGGTGTGCTGCGGGTGAGCAGCCAGCCGCGTCCTTCGGTCGCGAAGCCCACGCGGTGCGGGATGCCGGTCAGGAGCGGCAGGATGGCGCTCGAGAACGAACGGCGCAGGATGTAGCAGCGGTCGTAGCGGCGGGCGCGAAGGAAGCGGGCGGCCGCCCAGATATCGGTTGGAAAGCCGGCGTTGCGCTTGCGCTCGCCCTTGAGCTGGGGATCGTAGTGCAGGAGCTCGTTCTTGTAGGGGCAGTGCGCCAGCGTGTCGCCCGAGATGGGCTCGGTGAGAATGTCGATAACCGCGTGGGGGAACGCCTCGCGCAGGTTGCGCAAAGTCGGGATGGCGAGAATCGTGTCGCCGATGAACCGGTAGCGGATCACCAGGATGCGCAGTGGACGAAGATCGGGCCAGGGCATGGAGGAGGATGGGAAAGTAGCGAGTAGCGCGTTGTGAGTAGCGAATAGACAGCGGCGACAACTCAGGTTCCAGGGATTTGTATGCTCACTACTCGCCACCCGATGCCAGATACGGCTCAATACACCTCGGGATAGCCTTCGCCGCGGGCCTTGAAGCGCCGGTGGACCCAAAAATACTGCTCGGGAGCGAGGCGGATGTTGTCCTCGATGAGGCGGTTGATGCGCACGGCGTCGGCGGAGAGGTCGTCGGTCGGGTAGTTTTCAAGCGGCGGATGGATGGTGAGCGTGTAGGAGGCGTCGGGTTCGCGCCGGGCGAAGTAGGGGACGACGGGGGCGCCGGTCATCTTGGCGATCTTGGCCGTGGCGGTGTTGGTAATGGCCGGCACGCCGAAGAACGGCAGGATCTCGGAACCGGGTGTGCGCTTGCCCTGATCGGGCGCATACCAGATCGCGTGGCCGGCGCGGAAGGCGCGGATGAGTCCCTTCAGGTCGTCAAAGTGGACGGCGATGGATGCGACGCGTTCACGGTGGCGGCGCATCGGCACGGCCACGATGGGGTTGTTGGGCTCGCGGTAGAGGCAGCCGACGGGGATGCGCGCCGTCAGATAGACGCCGCAGATTTCGAGCGTGGTGAAATGAGCGGTGAGCAGCACCACGCCCTTGCCGGCGGCGAGCGCGCGCTCCAGATGCTCGACGCCGACGATGCGGTGCGTCGGGAGCTGATCGACCGGTTCCCACCAGCCGGCGGTCGTTTCAAAGAGCCCGTAGGCCAGCGCCTCGAAGTGGGCCAGGGCGAGGGCATGGATTTCGCGCTCGGATTTTTCCGGGAAACAGAGCCGCAGGTTTACGAACACGACATGGCGGCGCAACCGGACCACATGGAAAACGATCCAGGCAATCACGCGGGCCAAGCGCTGGCGCTCCGGCCAGGTGAGAAAGCGGGCGCAGAGCCAGAAGAGGCCGAGGCCGCTCCAGGTCGGCCAGTGTTGCGGGGCCCAGAGGCGGGATTGCTCGCTGGTGCGGCTCATGCCTTCAAGGGCTGGCGGTAGAGCTGGGGGTTCAACGCCGGGTCGTTATACATCTTGAACTGGAAATAGACGGAAAAGGTGCGGCGCCCGGCGGCCACGTCGGCAAAGAGCTCGGCGAGGCAGGCGGTGAGGTCGTCGCGCTGGCGGCGGAGGCGCGCGAGCTTTTCGCCGCACTTCGCGCGGTGCTCGGCGGAGGCGTCGGGCCGCACGGTCTCCTCGTGCATGTGGAATTCCTTGAGGGCGAGGATGGAGAGGCGGTCGATGATCATGCCGGGGGTCTCGGAGTTGCGCGGGCACCCGGACTCTCGGGGCTGGAGCGAGGCCACCAGCGCCTTGTCCATCTCCTCGGCAAAATTGTTCCGCTCCTGGTTGAAGCGGTCGATGTTGCGCTTCGCGCGGTAAATTGCCTCGAAGCCGAGGTCGTCGCGGCGGGCGACATCCTCCTCGTGCCAGAGGGAGAAGTTGCGCAGGTGGTTCTCCTCGACGAGGCGCGTGAAATCCTCGCCGGCGGCGGCGGGCGCGACTTGGTGCCAGCGCGCAGTCAGCGCGGTCTGGTGGGCGGCAATCTCGGAGGCGGAGACCATGCGGTCAGCGTGTGCGGAGCGCGCGGGGCTTGGCAAGCCGGGGTTGGCCGGCGGGATTTCTCGCTGTCAATCCGCCGGGCGAGCGGCTAGGCACACCCGCTATGGTCAATGTGATCTGCATGAAGTGGGGCACGAAATACGGCCCCGAATACGTGAACATCCTGCGTTCGATGCTCAGCCGTCACCTCAAGCGGCCGCATCGCTTCATCTGCTTCACGGACGACGGCACGGGCATCGTCCCCGGCGTCGAGCTCAAGCCGCTGCCGACGATGGACCTGCCGCCCGACAAAGAGCGCGGCTGGCGCAAGCTCTCGACGTTTCAGGCGCCGTTCGCCGATCTCACCGGACCGGTGCTGTTCCTCGACCTCGACATCGCGATCACGGGGAGCATCGACTGCTTTTTCGACCATCCGGGCGAGTTCTGCATCATCCGCGACTGGGCCAAGCCCGACAAGACGGGGAATTCCTCGGTTTACCGCTTCACGGCCGGGGCGCATCCGGACATCCTGAAGTTCTTCCTCAAAAACATCGACCAGGTGAAGTCGGAGGTGCGCAACGAGCAGGAATACCTCAGCCGCCAGATGAACCGGAAGGGTCTCGTGACCTACTGGCCGGAGGAGTGGTGCGTGAGCTTCAAGCACAGCTGTCTGGCCACCTTTCCGCTCAACCTGTTTCGGACGCCCCGCCTGCCTGCC
>JAUPWC010000337.1 GCA_030916665.1 Verrucomicrobiota bacterium | reverse complement strand
CGCAGCCGTTCGCGGTCGCCGAGGTGTTCACCGGCACGCCCGGCAAATACGTCCCCGTCAAGGAGACCGTCCGCGGCTTCAAGATGCTGCTCGACGGCGAGCTCGACCACATCGGCGAGACCGACTTCTACATGAAGGGCGGCATCGACGAGGTCATCGCTGCGGCCGGGAAGAAGTAACCCATCGAAACCACGAAATACACGGAATACACTAAACCGCCGAATCTGTCATTCTGAGCAAAGCGAAGAATCCATTTCGTATATTTAGTGTTTTTCGTGGTTAAAACCAAATGCCCCTCACTCTCGAAATCGTCACTCCTGAATCCAGGGTGTATTCCGACACCATCGACTCCGTCGTCATCCCGACGGTGCAGGGCGAGATCGGCATCCTGCCGGGCCACATCCCGCTGATCACCCAGGTTGAGGACGGCGAACTGCGCGTCACCAAGGGCACGCAGACCGACCTCCTCGCCGTGAGCGGTGGCTTCGCGCAGATCGACGGCGACCGCGTCCGCGTTCTCGCAGAGCACGCGATCGACGAGAAGAAGATCGACGAAAACGCCGTCGAGGCCGCGCTCAAGCGCGCCGAGGAACAGCTCAAGGCCGCCAAGGATCTCGATCCCAAGGAGCAGGAGCACCTCCACAGCATGGTCCGCTACGCCGGCGTCCAGCTCGCCATCAAGCGCCGCCGCACCTGATTCTTTCGCCCCGGGCAACGCCTGTTTGACCCGGGGCTTTTTTCTGGTTCTGTCCTGATACTCAGTCTCAAACGCAGATGTCCGCTTCCCTTCGCTCACTCGCCCCCCTCTGTCAGCTTGCGCCAGGCGCGACTGGTCGCGTGTGTGAGCTGACCGGTGACGAGGGCTTTTGCCAGCGCGTCCGCGAATTGGGTTTCGGCGAGGCCGCGCTTGTCACCAAGATTTCCGGCACCACCACGAGCCTGTGTCTCGTCAACGGAACCCGCCTCGCCCTCAATCACCACGCGGCGATGAGCATCCTCGTCGAGACTTTGCCTGCGAACGCCCGCTGAGCGGCCGGTCACCGCCGTGAAGCTCCCGTCGCACATCACGCCGCCTCCGCCGCGGCGCCACAGCCCGGACCGCACGCCGGTCTATGCCATCGTCGGCAACCCCAATTGCGGCAAGACCACGCTCTTCAACGCCCTCACCGGCCTGCGCCAGAAGGTCGGCAACTACCCGGGCGTTACCGTCGAAAAGAAAATCGGCACCACCTGGTCGCAGCACGGCCGGCCCATCCAGATCATCGACCTGCCCGGCGCTTACTCGCTTGCCGCGCGTTCGCCCGACGAGGCCGTGTTGCGCGACGTACTCTTCGGCCGCCGCGAGGACACCCCGCAGCCCGACCGCATCATCTGCGTCGTCGATGCCGCCAACCTCGAGCGCAACCTCTACCTCGTCCACCAGATCCTCGACCTCGGCCGCCCCGTCATCATCGCGCTCAACATGATGGACATGGCCGCGGGCGCGGGTCTCAAGGTGGACGCGGGCGAACTCGAGGGTGAACTCGGCATCCCGGTCATCGCCTGCGAAGCCGTGCACGGCCGCGGCCTCGTCGAGTTGAAACTCGCCATGAGCCGCGTCGATCTACCGCTCGCTCGCCATCGCTGGGATGTGCCCGGCCCGGTGGCACCGGCCGTTGCGGAGCTGCAGGCTTCGCTCGCCCAGAACGACGCCCGCCCGCCGCTCGTCGCCCGCGCCGAGGCGCTGCTGCTGCTCACCGATTTCGACACTGTGCGCGTTGCCGGCTCCAAGCCGCTCAGCGCCCGCACCCACGAGATCCTCGACCAGTGGCGCAAACGCTGGGAAGGCGAGGGCGCCGACTGGCCCGCCGCGCTCATCCGCACCCGCTATAACGCCATCGCCCACCTCTGCCGCAACGTCATCACTCGGCCAGGCACGTCACGTCCGTCGCTCTCCGACCGCATTGACGCGGTGCTCTGCCACTCGATCTGGGGCTGGGCCGTGTTCGGCGTCATCATGGCGGCTCTCTTCTACTCCATCTTCTCGCTGGCCGAGCCGCCGATGGATTTCATCGACGGCCATGTCGCCGCGCTCGGCGACTGGGTGAAGGGCGCGATGGCCCCCGGCGACCTGCGCGACCTCATCACCGACGGCATCATCGCCGGCGTGGGCGGCGTGGTCATCTTCCTGCCGCAGATCCTGATCCTGTTCTTCTTCGTCGGACTGCTCGAGAGCACCGGCTACATGGCGCGTGCGGCGTTCATCATGGACCGCCCCATGAGCAAAGTCGGCCTCAACGGCCGCTCCTTCATCCCGTTGCTGAGCGGCTACGCCTGCGCCATCCCCGGCATCATGGCAACGCGCTCCATTGAGAATGCGAAGGACCGCCTCGTCACGATTCTCGTCACCCCGCTCATGAGCTGTTCGGCGCGCCTGCCGGTTTACCTGCTCATGATCGCGATGGTGCTGCCCGGCGAGGCCGTGTCGCCCGTCCAGAAGGCCGGGCTGATGCTGCTGATGTATGCGCTCGGCACGATCGGCGCCTTCGGCTTTGCGTGGCTGTTCAAGCGCACGCTCTTCCAAGGCGGTTCGCCGCACATGATCCTCGAGTTGCCGGCCTACCAGCCGCCGCGCTTCAAGGACATCCTGCGCCACATGGTCGAGCGCGGCTGGCTCTTCCTCAAGAACGCCGGCACCATCATCCTCGCGATCTCCATCGTCCTCTGGGCGCTCACGACCTATCCGAAACACCCCGATCCCGAGGCCACCGCCACCGAGCAGATCGCCCACAGCTTCGCCGGCCGAGCCGGACACGTGATCGAGCCGGTCATCAAGCCGCTCGGGTTCGACTGGCGTATCGGCATCGGCCTCATCACCTCCTTCGCCGCCCGCGAGGTCTTCGTCAGCTCGATGGGTGTGATCTTCGGCGTCGAGGGCGACGACGAGGACACCACGCCGCTGCGCGACGCCCTGCATGCCGCGCACTGGCCCGGCGGCGCGCCGCTCTTCACGCCGCTCGTGTGTCTCACGCTGATGGTGTTCTACGTCTTCGCCATGCAGTGCATGGCCACGCTCGCCGTGGTGAAGCGCGAGACCAACTCCTGGCGCTGGCCGCTCTTCCAAACCTTCTACCTCACCGGCACCGCCTGGCTTGTGTGCCTCGTCCTCTACCAAACCGGCCGCGCACTGGGCTATTAGTCACCACGAAACACACAAAATACACGAAAGGTTTCCGAATCCTGCACCTGCATTTTCTCTTTTAGTGTGTTCCGTGTATTTCGTGGTTTCCCTCCGATGTCTTCGTCCCTCCAAACCCTGATCGCCCTCGGCCTCGTCGCCCTTGCGCTGGCCTTCCTGCTGCGGTCCTGGTTCGGAAAGAAAAAATCCTCCGGCTGCGACAGCTCCGGCTGCACCGCCGTCAGCCCCGAGGTGAAGAAGCTGCAGGCTCACTTGAAAAAGTGAGCCCGCAAGGAATCACAACGGCTGGCGGCCGAGGGTGCCCTTGAGCGACTCGAGGTAGGCGGCGGCGTTGACCTTCGCAAGTTCGGCGCGGGCGGCGGCGAGGCGCTCGGCGAGGCCGAGTTTTTTCGCGGTGGCGGCGTTGGCCGGGGCGACCGTGAACTGCTCCAGGGTCTGCACGTGGCGGGTCCAGAGGGCGATGTCGGCCTGCTGCTTCGCCTTGAGGCGGGCGGCATACCAGTCGCTGGCGAGCAGCGCTTCGCGGCTGAACAGCGCGCGCACTTCCGGGGCGTCGGCGCCTTTGCCTTCGTGGTGGCCGTGGGCCATGATGTGGAGCAGGGCCTTCAGCGGCGGGCAGGCCAGCTCGATCGTGCCGTCGGCGAAGTAGCTCTTGGCGACGCGTTCGTGCGTGGCGCAGATGTTGTCCATGCCGTCGGCGAAGGTCGCCATGTCCTGCTGCTCCGGGCGCAGCATCTCGGTCGTGAAGATCGAGTGCGGGTGCGTGAAGACACGGCCGAAGAACACGCGGGCAAACTTGCCGGTGATGCGGTAGCCGAGACGGCTGGCGAGAACCTTGCGGCCCTCCCACTCGAAGTCCTGGCATTGCTCAAGGTAACCGTGCTCGTAGAGGAACTTCGGGTCGCGCTCGGCGGCCGTCATGCGGCTCCAGACCTCGGGGATCAGCAGGCTGACATCGTGGTCCACGCGGGCCTTGGGTCCGACGTAGCCGGCGGCGGAGATGAACGCGGGCTGCGCCGTGAGGATCTGCGAGACCAGCGTGGCGTTGAGGTCGATGATCGCGGGCAGGCAGTTGAACGGGCCCTTGGTGAGCGCGCCCTCGGAACCGGCGCCCGTGGTGGACGGCGATTTGCCGGTCATGGAGCTGATGTATTCCATGAACAGCTCGGGCAGCTCCATGTGGTGGATCGGATTATAGACGGCGAGCGAGCGGATGCGCGCCGCGACCTCGGGCGGGTTGTTGCGGCGGCCCGGCACGACGGCGTCCACGGGAGTATGCACGGGCGCGTCGGCGGCCAGCCGGCGGTGCAGGCGCGTGGCCATGCGCGAGAGATGCACGCCGCGTGCGTCCACGATGTCGGGACGCAGCTGCAGGTAGCGCGGGTTCTTCGAGGGCTTGCCGTCCACGATGCGCGGGTGCGCGGAGGAGACGAACCACGCCGGGCCCGGCTCGCCCGCGGCGGCGGCGCTCACGAGCCGCTTCATGGGCTCGGTGAACTTCGAGAAACCAATGGCCTCGTCCACCAGCGCCTGCGCGGCGTTGCGGTCGAGCGGCTCGAAGTTGGAGATGAAGTTGCCGGGCTGGGCCAGTTCCTTCTCGGTGAGCTTGTCGTAGCCGCGGTGGATGGCCTCGTCGGGGCGCTGGAAAAGGCGCGTCTCGCAGTTCTCGACAAACTTCTGCGACGGTTCGGCCGGCGTGGCGCCGGGCACGACGACGGAGGCGGTGATGTCGTCCTCCATCTGGATCTTGTAGGCGGGGTGGTAGTCCTCGCGCAGGCCGAACACGCGCCACGCGCCGTCGGCATCGTAGCCGATGCGCAGGTAGCTGGCGGTGAGCTTGCGGTTGTCGCACTTCAGCTCGTTGCCGGGGTTGCCGTTGAGCAGGTCCACCGAGAAGTGGGAGCGCCAGTCGTCGCCCCAGCTCGGGCAGTAATGGCGCTTCACGACGAAGACGATCTCCTTGATGTATTGGGAAATGGTGCGGAGCCAGCCGTTGTATTCCGCCGTGTATTCCAGCTCGGCGGGCGTGAGCAGCTTGATCACCGAGCCGAGCGACCGCTCGGGGCTGAGGATCGGGCGGTTGTCCGACCCGCGCTTGGCGGGATCGCGGAAACGCGTCGAGTAGTCGCGGCTGATCAGCGCGGCCACGCGGTCCATGTCCTGGTCAAAATCGGCCACGAAGACCGGGCCGGGCAGGATGGCGTCGGAGATGGGCTTGGAGATCTCGGACTTGCCGCCGCCCGAAACCGTGCAGGGCTTGTGGCAAAGCGTGCCCTCGGCGACGGTGCCGACGAGGTGCCAGGCCGCGTGGCCGGGCGGCTGCTCGATGTGGACCTTGTAGCCGGAGGGACGTACGTAGGTGCGGCCGGCCAAGAGCGGCAGTTTCTGCGACTGGCCGTTCCAATTCCAGGTGACCGTCTGGGCGACGAGGTCGAAGGAAACATCCTCCGGCACGTAGAGGATGTCCGCATACTCGCGGTCCACCGCGTAACCCTCGGGCTTCACGTCCATGAGGCCGGCGTAGCGCTCGGCCACCTCGGCGAAGGAGTGGCCGCGTGACTTCACGTGCAGGTTGCCGGAGAATTCCTCGCCCAGGTCGTAGGTCGGATAGACCAGCGCGCCGCCGGCGTGCTCCTCCTCGGCGAGGCCGAAGAGGTTGGCCGAGTAGCTGATCTGGGTCTTCACCTCTTTCTTGCAGTAACCGTAGTAGTTGTCGGCGATGAGCGTGACGACGACGCCCGCGGCGTCGCGCGCGCAGACCTTGAAGGCCGAGCCACCGTTGTAGCGCTCGTCGTCCTTCTTCCAGCACATGCCGTCGCGCCGCTGGCGCTCGGTGGCTTGGTCGTAATGCGGGAGCCCGAGATCCTTCTTCAGGCAGGCGGTGAGGTGCGGGGCGAGGATCACGCAGCCCGAGTGGCCGGTCCAGCCGGCGGGGTTGAGCGCGGCGTCGTTCTCGGGCAGGGTGGGGTCGCCGGCGTTGCCGAAGATGCTCTCGACGAAATCCAGGTTGGAAACCAGCGAGCCGGGCACGAAGAAACGCACCTCGTAGCGCTTCTCGGTGCAGAAGCCGGGCACGGCCGGCACCACGAGCGGACGCAGCAGCAGCGAGACGAAACAGGTCGTGCCGAAGTCGTCGGCCGCGCTGTAGGGCAGGCGGGCGATGTCCGCCGGCGGCTGGAGTGCACGCTCCAACATGCGCACGAACGCGACCGGCGGCACCCCGAGCTTGTCGTCGGGCACGGGCAGGCCGCCCTCGACAATGTGGAAGACGCCCTGCGTGGTGCGGCGGTCGCTGGCCGGGTTGTGCAGCACGCCGTTGCGCAGGCGGTAGCTCTTGAGCAGAGGCGAATCGCAGCTGTCGCCCTCGCGGGGCAGCGACAGTTCGCGGGCCATGCCGGGCCGGTCGAGCGTGAAGGTGCGCGCGGGCAGTTTCGGCACCGGGCCGTGCGCGGCGAAGGTGCGGTCGAGCCACGCCTGGATGCGCAGGTCCACCGGGGCGGGGCGCCGTTCGCGCAGCGGAGCCAGTTCGCTCAGCTGGGCGTTGATCTGATCCTTGAGTTCGTTCCGGTTCACGTCGTGGTTCATGCGCGGACAAGGAAAATTCCGCGAGGGGCGCGACGGTTCAAGCGCATACCGTGCCAGAAACCAGTTTGCGCGCTATTTGCCAACCCGTGCACACCGCCCGGTCTCCCACAGGCAAACGGCCCTCTTCCCCGGGGTCAAACCGCCCGCGGCGCGCCGGAACACGGGAATCACCGGACGGTCGTCAGTCCGGGTTCGGTAGCCCCGAGCTTTGCATTTGCCGGGGTCGGCCGGGCCGGTACTCTCGCCGCCCTATGCCCAACCGTCCCCTCTCCCTCCTGGCGGTGCTGATCGCATTGGCCGCCAGCCTCGGTGCGCAAGAAAAGACGCAGGTCTTCCAGGGCGCGCACATCATCCCCATCACCGGCGACCCCATCCCCCAGGGCGTGCTCGTCGTCACCGGCGGCAAGATCATCGCGGTGGGCCCCGCCGGCCAAGTCGCCATCCCCGCCGGCGCCGAGATCCACGATGTCACCGGGAAGGTGCTCATGCCCGGCCTCGTCGACTCCCACAGCCATGTCGGCGCCGGCAGCGGCGGGGACGGCTCGGGCCCGCTGCATCCCGACGCCCGCGTCCTCGACTCGATCGATGTCCGTGACTCCTCCCTGCAGAAGGCCCAGGCCGGCGGCATCAAGAT
>JAUPWC010000336.1 GCA_030916665.1 Verrucomicrobiota bacterium | reverse complement strand
CGGTCGCCGTTGGCGCGGGTGAGACCGCCGTTCTGCCTGATCCACTGCACGGTTTGTGCGTCGAGCACCTCGCTCCAGAAATAGGAGTAGTAGCCGGCCGAGTAGCCGCCGGCGAAGATGTGCGAGAAGTAGGTGCTGCGGTAGCGGGGCGGCACGGGGGCGAAGTCCAGGCCGGCCCGCTTGAGCGCGGCGGCCTCGAACTCAAGCACGCCCTCGGCGTCGGGCACCTGGTCGGCCTTCAGCTGGTGCCAGGCCTGGTCGATCACCGTGGCGGCGATATATTCGGTGGTCTTGTGGCCCTGGTTGAACTTTTCCGCGGCCGCGAGCTTGTCGAGCAGCGCCTGCGGGATCGGTTCGCCGGTCTGGTAATGTTTCGCGTAGTTCCTGAGCACTTCCGGCCAGGTGCGCCACATCTCGTTCACCTGCGAAGGGAATTCGACGAAGTCGCGCGGCACGCTGGTGCCGGCGAAGCGCGGATATTGGACTGCGGAGAACATGCCGTGCAGGGCGTGGCCGAACTCGTGGAAGAGGGTCTTCACCTCGTCGTGGGTGAGCAGGGTGGGCTGGCCCGCGGGCGGTTTCGGGATGTTCTGGTGGATGCCGATAGCGGGCTTGCGGCCGGTGAGGCCGTTTTGCGGGACGTAGGCGTTCATCCACGCGCCGCCGCGCTTGCTCGGGCGGGCGTAGAGGTCGGCCAGCAACAGCGCCAGGGGGGAACCGTCGTGGTCAAAGACCTCATAGACCAGCATGTCGTCGGTGTAACCCTTGAGATCGGGGCGGGCCTTGAAGGTGATGCCGTAGAGGCGGGTGGCGGCGTAGAACACTCCATCCTCGAGCACGCGCTTCATCTCGTAGTAGGGCATGAGCTGGGTCTCGTCGAAGGCGTAGCGCTCCTGGCGCACCTTCTCGGCGTAGAGGGCCCAGTCATGGGCGGCGACCGGGTGGCCGGCGCCGGCGGCGGTGATGACCTGCTGCATGTCGGCGGCCTCGCGGCGGGCGTTGGCGACGGCGAGGGGGCCGGCTTCGGCGAACAGGCGGTTGAGGTCGTCCACGGTGCCGATGGTCTGTTCTTCCAGCTGGTAGGCGGCGTGGTGCGGGTAACCGAGGAGGGCGGCGCGCTCGGCGCGGAGTTTCGCCATCTTGGCGACGATCGCGAGGTTGTCGAACTCGCCGCCGCGGCTGCCGCGGGCGAGGGACGCGGCCATGATCTTTTCGCGCACGGCGCGGTTGGTCAGCGAGGTGAGCGGGGGCTGGCCGGTGGTGTTCTGGAGGCGGATGAGGAATTTGCCCTCGTGGCCGGCGGCCTTGGCGGCCGCGGCCGCGGCGTTGATGGCGGCGTCGGAAAGGCCGGCCAGTTCCTCCCGGGTCCCGATGATTACGGCGGAGGTATTGATCTCCTTGAGGACGTTCTGGCTGAAGCGGGTCGAGAGCGTGGCCAGCTCGGCGTTGAAAGCCCTGAGCACGGTCTTGTCGGAATCTGAGAGCTGGGCGCCGGCGCGCACGAAATCCTTGTAGTAGCGCTCGAGCAGGCGGGCTGATTCGGCATCGAGGCCCAGGGTTTCGCGGCGGTCGTAGAGGCTTTTCACGCGGGCGAAGAGCGCGGGGTTGAGCCCGATGGCGTCGCGGTGGGCCGCAAACCTGGGCGACATCTCCGCCTCGATCTTCTGGAGGGTGGGGTTGGTGAGGGAACCGGTGAGGATGCCGAAGGCGCGCTGGGCGCGGTTGAGCGTTTCGCCGCTGCGCTCAAGTGCCACGATGGTGTTTTCCAGCGTCGGGGCGGCGGAATTGTTGGCGATGGCTTCCACCTCGCGGAGCTCCTCGGCCATGCCCAGCTCGAAGGCGGGGATGAAGTGCACGTCCTTGATGAGTTCAAAGGGCGGCAGCTGGTAGGGCAGGGTGCTGGGCGCGAGCAGAGGATTGGCGGGCATGGTGGAGGCGTTGACGGAGGTCGCGGTCCCGGGCTGGCTGGCCAGCAGCGCGAGGCTCAGTAAGTGCAGGGGGCGGAGTCGGGAGCGGAAGTTCATACAGAATTTTCGCCAAAACACAGACGCACCCGTCGGAAGGCAAGTGTCATAAATCAAACCCGCCCGACCAGTCGGACCCTTATTCCCCGGCGAACATCTCGGCGATCTGGCGCCGGAGTTCTTTTGGCCTCACTGGCTTGGCCAAGACGCGGTCCACGCCGAGGGCGAGGTATTCGTCATGCACGGATTCGTTCAGCTCGGAACTGAAAACGATGATGCGGCCCGCGTAGGGGAGCCGGCGGATTTCGCGCACCAGTTCCAGGCCGTTCATCAGCGGCATGTGGTGGTCGGTGATCACCAGATCGTAGGTGAAGGGCAGCAGGCGCAGTTGCTCGCAGGCCAGCAGGCCGTTGCTGCAGGTCTCCAGCATGTGGCCCTCGGAGCTCAGCACGATGCCCATCAGCTCCCGGAGTTCGCGCACGTCGTCGGCGTAGAGAATCCGCAGCGTGCGATTGACCGGGCGGAGGGGGTTGGAGGCGGACGGGGCGAAGGGCGCGGATGAAGTCATTTCGGCGGTCGTTGATCTTTAGAGCCGCCCGCGGGAAAAATGTTCTGCAAAAATACTCTGAATAAAACCGGCGCATCTCCACCCGGATCCGCCCACCGGACTGAAAAAATGGAGCCGCTCAGGGCTTCAGATGTTCGCGCAGAAAGGCGTCGATCAGGCGGAGGCTGGCCTCGCTCGTGAACGCCGGGCCGCCGTGAGCGGAACCATGAGCGACCTTGAACACCACGGGCCTTCCGGCGGCCTCGTAGGCGCCGGCCAGCTCGTGCGACTGGTTGATCGGAATCTGTGGGTCCTGGTCGCCGTGCATGAGCAGCAGGGGCGGATCGCCGGCATCGACGTGGAACACCGGACTGGCGAGCCGCGCCAGCTCCGGCACGGCGTCAGGTTGCCCGCCGAGAAACAGGTCGAGGGCGGGCCGGCGCACGCTCAGGCCGTGCGGCGTGGATTGCGCGAGGATCGTGGTGAGATTGCTCGCGCCGTAGAGGCTCACAATGGCCTGCACGTCGGAGGAGGTCTTCAGGTCGTCGCCGACGGCGCCCTCAAGTTCGGGATGACCGTTGCTCACGCCGACCAGCGCGGCGAGGTGCGCGCCGGCGGAAGAGCCGGCGATGACGAACCGGTTGGCGGGCAGGCCCAGGGTGTGGGCCTGTGCGCGCAAGTGGCGGATGGCGGCCTTGAGGTCGTGGATCTGGGCGGGAAATTTCGCCTGAGGGGACAGCCGGTAGTCCACGCTCGCCACCGCCCAGCCGTAGGCGGTCAGGCCTTTCAAATCCACATCGGCGCGTGAGCCGCTGCGCCACGCTCCCCCGTGAACCCAGATGATCAGACCCGCGGGCTGGCCTTGGGCAGGCCGATGGAGATCGAAGCGCAATTCCGTGCCGCCAGGGCTCGCGAAGATGAGTCCGCGGGTGACGGTTTCCGCCCGTGCGAGCGCGAAAAAGCACAGGAAGGCGAGCAGCAGGCGCATGGTTTCGAAGCAAACTGGTCGCAGGAGGCGCAAAAGCAAACCAGCCCGATGTTCTAACGTCAGGGCCGGACGCGCTGCAGTCGCTCGCGCAGCCCGGGGAAATCCGGCTGGAGGCGCAGGGCTTCCTCCCAGTGCCGGATGGCGTCTTCGCGGCGTCCGGTCAGCGCCCGCATGTAGCCGAGCCCGGCGTGGGCTTCGGCGGAGGCGGGCCGCAGGGCGATGACGGCTTCGTAGGCGGCCGCGGCTTCGGCGAACTTGCGCTGACGGGCCAGCACTTCGGCCAACGAGAGCCGGGCTTGGGAGGAATCCGGCAGCACTTCGGCCGCGCGGGCGAGGCTGGTTTCGGCCTCGGGCAAACGGCCGAGCTGCATGAGGAGAAGTCCGCGCAGGTAGTGGCCGCGGGCGTAGCCGGGATCGAGATCGGTGAGCCGTTGGTAGGTGGCGATGGCGTCGGACAGGCGTCCGGTCTGGCCTTGCACGTTGGCGAGGGTGAGCAGGGCCCAGTGGTTGTCCGGCGAGAGTTCGAGCGCGCGGCGGGCATGGCGTTCGGCCTGTTCCAGTTTGCCGGCTTCCTGATAGGTGTAGCTGAGGAAGGCCTCGGCGTGGCTGCTCGACGGATCAACGGCTATGGCGCGCTGGTAGAGCGTCTCGGAGTCGCGCCAGAATCCCTGCTGCCGCCAGGTCAGACCTGCGCAAGCCGCGACAATCGCCAGCGCGCAGGCCGTTCGCAGGCGCGCGGGCAGCGTCATCCGGTCCAGCGCTCCGAACACCGCCAGTTGGAGGCCCAGAATCGGCAGGTAGGTGAAGCGGTCGGCCATGGCCTGCAGGCCGACTTGCAGCAGGCCGAGCGCGGGAAGGAGCATCGCGACAAACCAGACCCAGCCGGCGAGCATCCACGGCATCGGACCGCGCCGCCGCCATGCCAGCACCGTCAGCGTGCCCACGAGCGTGAGCGCGCCTGCCACGACCAGCATAGGCCACGCCCCCGGGTGCTCGTAGAAAAGGGCGAGGTTGGGCGGCCAGATGACATGCCCAAGGTAACGGGCGACTGATACGACGGCGTTGCCGAGCCGGTCGGCGAGGGGCACCTCCAGCACAAACGCGTTGTGCGCGACCTGCATCCTGATCGTCACGACCGCGATCACGGCCGAAAGCAGGAAAAAGGGCAGTTTCTCCATCAGCACGCCGCGGTGGGCGGCCCCCCAGCCGGGGGCGGGATGGAGCGAGAGCCGGCGCAACGGCCAGAAATCGAGCGCCAGCAACACGAGCGGCAGGGTGACCACCGAGGGTTTGGACATCAGGCCGCCGAGAAAGAGGAGGAAGGTGAGCGCATAGGCGCGTCCGGCCGGGCGGCCGATTTTGAGCAGTTCCCCGTAGCGAGCATGGGCGAGCAGGGCGGCCAAGAAGAAGAAGCCGCTCATCACGTCCTTGCGCTCGGTCACCCACACGACCGACTCGACACGCAGCGGATGCCACGCGAAGAGCGCCGCCGAAAACAGCGCGAGCGCCCCGTGGCCGAGCAGGCGCCGGCACAGCAGGAAGGCGAGCACCGCGTTGGCGGCGTGCCAGGCGATGCTGACCGCACGATGGCCGGTGGCGTCGGCGCCGAACAGCCGCCAGTCGATCATGTGGGAGAGCCAGGTGAGCGGGTGCCAGTAGTCGGTCTTGCCGGTGAAGGCCCACACGACCCCTTCCCAGCCCGGCCCCGCTTGCACGCGCGGGTTGTTGGTCAGATAGAGCGGATCATCGTAGTTGATGAACCCATAGCCCAGCGAACGGGAGAACAGCAGGAACGTGCCGGCCACCAGCAACGCGCCCGCAATCCAGGTGTGCGTGGTCGGTCGGGGAGAATTGTCGGGGCGGGACAACACGCCTCCTGCCTGCCGCGTGCCTCACTGCATGGCAAGAGCGCCGAAGGACCTCCGGCAGGCATGCGCCCTCGGCACCTCACCCGGCAGACCGAACCAAAGTTCGTAATACGAACATTGGGGCGGGTCGCCCACTCTGAACTGACGAAGCCAAAGTTCGTATTACGAACTTTGGCTGTCCAGGGGATCGGGCTTGGCCGGCTTGAGCGGGGGTGGTGATCAGGGGAAGCGGGGGCTTGGCAAGGGCGCGGGGTGGTGCTTCTCTCTCGCTCATGCGGTTACCCCACCTTGCCCTGTTCGCGGCCGGCGGCTGCGCGTGTCTCCAGGCCTCGGCCGGACGCGACTGGCCGGTCTATCTCGGCGACAAGGCCGCCAGCCACTACTCCACGCTGACGCAGGTCACGCCGGACAACGTCGCGCAGCTTGAGGTCGCGTGGGTGTTCAACACCGGCGATCTGCGCGAGGGCTCCACGCAGATTCAGTGCAATCCGCTGGTCATCGACGGCGTGCTCTACGGCACGACGCCGCAGACCAAGGTCTTCGCACTCGACGCTGCGACCGGACGCGAGCTGTGGCGTTTCGCCCCCGAGAATCCCAACGGCCTCAATCGCGGCCTCGCCACCTGGACCGACGGCAAGGAGCGACGCATCCTCTTTGGCAACGGCCAGTGGCTGCACGCGCTCGATGCGAAAACCGGGCTGCTCATCGAAAACTTCGGCACGCGCGGCCGGGTCGATCTCTCGCAGGCACTCGGTCGCGATGCCACGGGCCTCGCCATCCAGGCCAACACGCCCGGGGTGGTTTATCGCGACCTGATCATCGTGGGCTTCCGCGCCGGCGAGGGTCCAGCGCCCGCCGCGCCGGGGCATATCCGCGCCTACAGCGTGCGCACCGGCGAACTGGTCTGGACCTTTCACACGATTCCGCATCCCGGCGAGCCCGGCCACGAGACCTGGCCGGCCGACGCCTGGCAGCGGGCCGGAGGCGCGAACGTCTGGACCGGCATGACGCTGGATGAGGAGCGCGGGCTCGTGTTCTGCCCGGTGGGTTCGGCGGCCTTCGATTTCTGGGGCGGCGACCGCCATGGCGACAACCTCTACGCCAACACCCTGCTCGCGCTCGACGCCGCCACCGGCCGCAAGGTGTGGCACTATCAGTTCGTGCGGCACGACGTGTGGGACCGCGACCCGCCGTCGCCGCCCAACCTGCTTACGCTCCGCCGCGACGGCAGCGAAATCCCGGCCGTCGCGCAGACGACAAAGTCCGGCCATGTGTTCGTCTTCCACCGTGAGACCGGCGAGCCGCTGTTTCCCATCGAGGAGATGGCCGTGCCGAGTTCCGATCTGGCCGGCGAGCTGACGGCGGCCACCCAGCCCGTGCCAGTGAAGCCCGCGCCGTTCGCGCGCCAGCATTTCACCCACGCGGAGATCACCAACCGCACGCCCGCTGCGCACCGCGCCGTGTTGGAACGGTTCGCGCGGTTGCGGCCGCACACGCCCTACCTGCCGCCGAGCCGCGAGGGCACGATCATCTTCCCGGGCTACGACGGTGGCGCGGAGTGGGGCGGGTCGGCGGCGGACCCGTCCGGCGTGCTTTATGTCAACAGCAACGAGATGGCCTGGATACTCTCCATGGTGGAGACAGGCGGCGCGACCACGCCCGGCGAGCAGGTTTACCGGCAGAACTGCATCGGCTGCCATGGCGTGAACCGCGAGGGCAATCCCGCCGCGAGCATTCCCGCGCTCACGGATGTCGGTCAGCGTCTGAACCGCGAGCAGGTGCTCGAGGTGATCACGAAGGGCCGCGGCGTGATGCCGCCGTGGGGTTTTCTCACGACCCAGCAGCGCGAGGCGGTGACCGATTTCCTTGTGGGCCCGGCCACTGCAGCGTCGGCGCCACCCACCCCGGCGCCCACGCCAGGCGGCAAGGAATGGGTCACCTGGATGGCCGACAGCCGCGAAGCCGCGCCACCGCCCTACACGCACACGGGCTACAACCGCTGGCTCGATCCTGACGGCTATCCGGCCGTGAAGCCGCCCTGGGGCACGCTCAACGCGATCGACCTGAACACCGGGGAATACCGCTGGAGCGTGCCGCTGGGCGAATACCCGGAACTCGCCGCGCAGGGCGTGCCAACCACCGGCACGGAAAACTACGGCGGCCCGCTTGTGACGGCGGGCGGCGTGCTTTTCATCGGTGCGACCAAGGACGAGATGTTCCGTGCCTTTGACCCGAAGACGGGGCGCGAGCTGTGGAAGTTCAAGCTGCCTGCCGGCGGCTATGCCACGCCCGCGACCTTCGAGGCGGGCGGACGGCAGTTCATCGTCATCGCCTGCGGCGGCGGCAAGATGGGCACGAAGAGCGGCGACGCCTACGTGGCCTTCGCGCTGCCGAAGTAGGCGTCAGGTCTTCGGGTCGGCTCCCTGCCAGCCGCATCGCCAGATCAACCCGGATTCCTCGATGATCGGCGAGGCCCGCTGCTCCCGCAACCGGCTACCCAACTCGCGCGGAAGCCGGCTCAAAGATAGCTTTCTTCCGTCTCCTGCCGCAGCCGTGCGATTTCCAACCGGCCGTTCACGATCAGCAGGCTGGTGACCTGATAGGTGGTGACGCGCTTGGTTTTCAGCACCGGCGTGGAGATCTTTACCGGCTGCGCGGTCCCGACGCCGTTGGTGACGTTGGTGGTGAAGGTGTAGGTCTCGACGTTGTCGGAAAGGTGCTCCTGCGTGACCGTTTCGCCGGATTTGCGGCGGTAGATCCAGGTCTCGGCCTTCAGGTCCTGCCCGGTCGTTTCCAGCGGCAGGACTTTAAACGGCGTGCCGTAGGCCTTGAGGATGTCGTCGGCCGCGGTGCCCTTTTCGAGCACGAGCTTCTTCGCGGCCGGCTTGGTCGCGGCGGGGGCTTCGGTCTTGGCGGACACGGCGCCGATCACCGAGGCGGCGATTCCGAGGGCAAGGAGGAATCGGAGGGGGCGGAGGTTCTGCATCAGGCCGGGCATAACACCGGCACCATGCCCAACCCTTCGCCAAAGGAAAGCCGCAACCTTTTGCCGCGCAGGCCGGCTGCTTAGCCGACCTTGACCGGATTGATCAGGCCCTCGGCCGAGTAGGTGAGTTCCTTGACCTTCACGCAGCGCAGGTGGTTTTTGCCGCCGGAGAGCGAAGCGTCGTGGTGGAACAGCCACCACTTGCCGCCGTGCTCGACGATGGAATGGTGCGTGGTCCAGCCG
>JAUPWC010000335.1 GCA_030916665.1 Verrucomicrobiota bacterium | reverse complement strand
TCTTCCGATCTACCCTGCTCAAGCAGGATCTGGCCACGCTTGAGCAGCTCGGCACGGTCATCAAGGAACTGGAGACGCAGATCGCCGCCACCAACACCGCCGATGCCGCCACCGCCCGGCTCCAGTCCCTGCCCGGCGTCGGCCCGATCCTGGCGGCGGTGATGGCGGCCGAGATCGACGACATCGCGCGATTCTCCCGCGCGGACAAGCTGTGCTGTTACGCCGGCCTCGTGCCCACCACCCACAGCTCCGGCGGCAAGACCAGCCACGGTCGCATGATGCCCTTCGCCAACCGCTGGCTCAAATGGGCCTTCATCGAGGCCGCCTGGGTGGCCGTCGGCTGCTCCAGCTACTTTGGCGACATCTACCAACGGCATCGCCGTCGCGGCAAGAAGGCCAACACCGCCATCACGATCATCGCCCGGCGAATGTGCCGCATCGCCTGGCAGCTCCTGCACGACGGGCGTGACTTTTCGCCCAATCCGCCCAAACTCACTTTGTCCCCGGTTGCTCCGTCCAAAGACTGACGAGCGTTCACTCGCTGCGTCTAGGGTCAGTGTGGAGAGCCGGGGATCTGATTGACTACTATGTGCGCCAGGGCCTGACGGCCCGCCACTAAGAGAATGGTGATCCCGCATCTTCACAACGGCTCCGCTTTGCCTCTTGACGGCGTTCTTTCAGAGAAGGCTGCGGATGTTGATGTCTATCCGCTGACAAGCTTCACCGTGCGGCCACGATTTACAGATTGAAGCGACAACCCCGGTGGCTACGTTTCTGTCATGACCCTCGCCGACTTCCCGGAGCTGACCAAGCTCTCCAAGCGCCAGCGGATGAAGCTGGCGGAGGAGCTGTGGTTCTCGGGCGTGGACGACAAGCTGCCGGCCAGTCCGGCGCACCGGGAGATTCTCAACGAACGCTGGGCCGCATACAAAACGGGCAAAATCAGGCGCATTCCTCTCTCCGAGTTGGAGCGACGCCTTGCTCGTCCGTGAAAAGCCAGCCAGTCGAATTCCTGGAGTGGGTCGAGCACGACCTCAACCACGCCATGGCCTTCTACGAATCGTGGCTGACCGATGGCGGTGAACGTTTCTTCCGCCGGTTTCGCGAGACCGTTTTCAGCATCGAGGAGAATCCCGAGCTGTTTCCAAAGAAACACCGCTTCTTCCGCCGTGCCCTCATCCCGCGAACCTACTTTGGCGTCTACTTCGCCATTGAGCCGGACGTGACCACCGTCGTTGCCGTGCTCCACCTGCGTCAGGATCCCCGCGTCATCCGCTCGCTCATCAAACTGCGAATGCAACCGCACTAAGCGGGATAAGCGTTGCCCGCCGCTTCGTTCAAGGCGGCAAATTTCCCCGCCTTCGCATCGATTTTCATCCGCCGGTCCCAATCGTCATCGCTCCAGCCGCAGAGTTCGGCAATCAGCGCGGCCCGCTCTTCCAGCGGAAGCTGCCCGATGGGCCGCCTTGATCTCCTGCACCGTGCTCATGGCCGTAAAGGGGTCTGCTTCCCTGGCTTGGCAAATCGGTTTTGAACCATGCGGCGTTCCGGAACCCGACCTCGACACGATCTGTGCGAAAACCAAGCTTACACCCACCCCATGAGCACCCTCCCCGACTGCTTTTACTGCCGCAAGGACCAGCGCCTGCACGACCTGATGATCGAGATCGCCCCGCTCACTGTCTCGACACTCTTCCTCTTCAGGGAGCAGACCTACCGCGGGCGCTGCATCGTGGCCTACCACGGCCACGTCAACGAACTCTACGAGCTGCCCGAGGCCGAGCTGGCGAAGTTCACGGCGGACGTCGCCCGCGCCGCCAAGGCCATCCGCACCGCGCTGGGCGCGGCCAAGATCAACTACGGCGCCTACTCCGACAAGCTCCCGCACCTGCACGTCCACCTCGTGCCGAAATACGTGGACGGCCCGGCCTGGGGCACGACCTTCACCATGATGCCCGACCCCAAGGTCCTGCTCTCCGACGAAGAATACGCCGCATTGGGCGCCAAGATCCGCGCCGCCCTCGCCTGAGCCGCGCAAAGCTGTCGAGGTGGAGCGGCTTGACCCCAAGACGCTGGCTTGGAGAGCGCGGATCGAACAACGCGTTGGGGTCAACGCGTTCCACCTTTCAAGCCCGCTTCCTTGGGCAATCACGCGTTTACCTGCAAGCTCCGCTCACCCGACCGCTCCGCGCGTATTCTTGGTAGACGAACATCCCGCGCTTGCGGAGCAGCGACCGACTACGCAGCTTGTTTGTCCGACCCCCATGCTCCGCTTCGATCCCAGCGACCAGACCCGGCCCGTGATGCACATCGGCGAATACCCGCTGTATTCGCCCCACGTCATCGTGCTGGGCTACGTCGCTTCGATGCTGGTCACAACCCTCTGCCTGGCGCTGCGGGTGAACGCACCGCTCGAGTGGCTTCCGTTCACCGCCGCCGAAGTCCTGCACGGCCAGGTGTGGCGGGTGTTCACCTACGGCCTGGTGAACGCGCCGAGCCTCTGGTTCGTGATCGATATGTTCATGCTCGTGTGGTTCGGACGCGAGGTGGAGAAATTCTTCGGACGCCGGATCTTCCTGCAGCTCTACGGCGGCCTTTACCTGCTGACTCCGGTCCTGTTCACGATCCTTGGACTTTTCGGCTGGAAGCAGGGGATCACCGGACAGACCGGCGCCTTCGGAATCTTCATCGCCTTCGCCACGCTCTACCCTTCCGCACCCTTTTTCTTCAATATCCTGGCCAAGTGGCTGGCCTGGGTTCTGGTCGCCATCTACTCCCTAATCCACCTCGCCAACCGCGATCTGCCGAGTCTGCTGTCGCTCTGGGCCGGGGCCGCCTTCGCCCACGGCTACGTGAGCTACGAGCAGGGCCGCTTCACGCTGCCCATGATCCCCAACCCCTTCGCCCGGCTGCGCGGCCCGAAACTCAAGGTCCTGCCCGGCCACGCGCCCGAGAAGCCCCGATCCTCCGCGCCGCTCACCGCGCAAGGCATGGCCGACGTGGACGCTCTGCTCGACAAGATCGCCCGCTCCGGCATCCACAGCCTGACGCCTGACGAGCGTGCGCAGCTCGACCGCTCCAGCGCAGAATTGATGAAGCGCAAGGGCGGCGCCCCGCGCCCGCGCTGAAGCGGGCAAACTCCCGGCGTTAGGTCGTTGCCGTTTGGTCTCTAGCCGGGGTCGCTGACCCCGGACCGGCCTCAGCGAGGCCGGCTACATCCAAGCCGGAGCAGCGTCGGGAAACCAGATCCAACGGGATTAGGACGCCGGCACCGACCGCAGCACGGCCAGCATCTCCGCGTGGATGCGCCCGTTGCTGGCCACGTAGCGGCCGCGGTCCAGCCGCTGCGGATGCGCGCCGCCGGCATAGTCTGTCACCGTGCCGCCGGCCTCGCGCGCGATGAGCATGCCGGCCATCGCGTCCCACGGCTTGAGGTCCTTCTCCCAGTAGCCGTCGAGCCGGCCAGCGCCGACATAGCAAAAATCCAGCGCGGCACTGCCGAGACGGCGCTCGCCGCGGATGTGCCGGAGGAAAGCCGCCCACTCGCGCAGGTTGTTGTCGGGATTGGTATGCTTGTCGTAGGGGAAACCGGAAGACACCACCGCATCGTTCAACCCCGTCGTTGTCGTCACCTGGATCGGCTGCCCGTTTAGTTGCGCGCCCTTCCCGGTCACCGCCGTGAACAGTTCGCGCCGGGTCGGATCATAGACCACCCCGAGCAGCGGTTCACGGTCTGGCGTGGCGAGCGCGATGCTCGTGCAGAAATGCGGCAGCTTCGCCGCGAAGTTCACCGTGCCGTCCACCGGGTCCACGAACCAGTGATACGGCGCCGACGCGGCCGCAGTGCCCTGTCCGCCGCCCTCCTCGCCCACGATGTGGTGGTACGGAAATCGCGCGAGCAGTTCGCGCACGATGAAGGCCTCGACCTCTGTGTCAGCCGCCGTCACCACATCCGACCGCGTGCTCTTGCGGCCGGAAATCGGGATCGGCGCGGCAAAGTGGCGGAGGATGATCTCGCCCGCGCCGCGCGCAATGGCCGCGACTTCGGGCAACACCTGATCGGGTGACAGCATGCCGCTGGTTTGCCGGGGCGCACCGGCGTGGCAACTCCCAACGGTGGTTTCACCACGGCCCTCGGCTCCGCTTGCCGCACCGCTCAACGCGTGCGCCGTCGGCCAGGTTGACACCGCGCAAGGCTCAACCAAGTATGCTCGCATGAGATTTCGCATGGTTGCATTGCTCGCGATCTGGGCCGGTGTCGCGCAGACCGCGGGATATGCGCAGCTGGTCATCAACCTGAACACGGTCATCGGCATCTCCGGCACCAACGCCGCCGATGTGGACGGACTCGGCAATCCCGTGAACTTCACCGGTTACGCGCTCAACACCGGGGCCACCACGCTGCTCGCCGCCGGCAGCACCGGCAGCTCGGCCTTCGATTTCAACACCGGCTTCGCCGACACTTTCGACCGGGCGTCCGGCAGCACCGCCGGCGCGGGCAATGTTTTCGCTGACCTGAAATACGACAGCAGCGGCACCGGCCCCCTCCTGCTCGATACCAACAACGACGGCTCCTTCCTCGACAACACGCCCGTGACCGGTTTCGGCCTGCACGGCGATACGTTTATCACGTTCGACCTGGCCGTCATCCGCGCCAACAACTCGCTCGCGGCCGACACGGCGTTCACGCTCACCGGCATTGCCGGCGTCGCCAATTTCACCGGTCACGGCCAGACCAGCGCGGCGATCATCGTGGATGGCAGCCAGCTGGCGGTGTTCGACTGGCAGGAAGCCCCGCCCATCAATCTCGTGAGCAGCTACAACCTCAGCCTCGCGGGCACCGCCCGGTATGTCACCTTTGTCGGCCTCTCGGGCCTCGATGCCAGCAACTGGGGCGCGCATATCGGCTTTGGCAACGTGCAGCTGCTCGCCGTGCCGGAGCCTTCCGTCTTCGCGCTTATCCCCACCGGCCTGGTCGCCGCGCTCCTGTTCCGCCGCCGCGCCCGGCGTTGATCCGACCGTTCGCTCGGGTCCGTCCGCCCTGACATCTGTCCGGGCTGGCACGGGCGAGGCTCCCGGAGGCGCCCCACCCGATGAAGTTGCTTGCCGGCTCCGATCCGCTTTGAGCCTGCCCAGTTCGACTGGGTGGCCCAGCAGGCGGAGCGTATCGCCCGGATTCCGCGATTGCGGGTGTAGCCCGCTGCTTCCGCAGCTCTTGGGCTACGCCGCCTTTCGATAAATCCTGGCCAAATGGCGCAACGAAAGACGGCCGTCACGTTGGCGACGCCCGTGTTGCTACAGCGATGTTTCAAAACTTCCACTCGAGGCCAGCATACGCCCCGACCCCGAGCTGCGGGTAGCCATGGACCTGCTCGTATTGCTCATCGAACAGGTTTTCGACGCGCGCCTTGAGGGCGAGGCGGTCGCTCACCTGCCACGCGCCATAGATACGCACGACCGTGTAATCCTCACCTGCGATGGTGGCGAAGGTGTCGGCGTGCACATCCATGCGGTCGTTCACGAACACCACGCCCGCGCCGGCGCTCAGGCCGCCGAAATCCTTCCACACGTCGAGCGAGCCGCTGTGCTTCGGACGGCGCAGCAAGCGCGTGCCGGCGGTCAGGTCGTCGGCCTCAAGGTAGCTGTAGGCGATGCGCACGTTCACGGCGCCGGGCAGGGCGAACTTGCCCGACAGCTCCAATCCCTGCGTGCGAGCACGGCCGATGTTCTTCACGGTGCTCGGGAACGCCGCGAAATCGAAGGCGATCAGGTTGCGGATGCGCGTGTCGAACCAGGTGGCGCTGAGCACGCCCTTCTTGTCGGCGAGGAAGTAATCGACGCCCGCGTCCCAGCCCTTGGCTTTCTCAGCCTCGAGATCCGGGTTGCCGATGTAGAACGAGCTCTGCCCGTAGAGATCGAGGAAGCTCGGCGAGCGGAACGCCGTGCCGTAGCTCGCGCGCAGTTTCCAGCGCGAGTCTGACGACAACCAGGCCGCGGTCACGCGGCCGGTCGTGGCGCGGCCGTAGGTGTCGTGGTCGTCGCTGCGCAGGCCGGCGGTCAGATAGATGCGCTCGACCGGCGTCCACTCGTCCTGCACGAAGAACGCAAGGAGCTGCTGGCGCTCGTCGATGTCACCAAAACCCGTGTTGCGCGTGTGGTTCGCCTCGGCGGTGAGGCCGCCGGTCACCCGGTGCTGCTCGCTCGCGGTCCAGGTGCCCTGCCAGTCGAGCACGGCGCGACGGTTTTTCACCAGCGTGGTCGAGGTGCCGTTGAAGGACTCGTAGCGGCGGTATTGTCCGCCGAGCACGGCCTTGTGCGTGAACTGGGCCGACGGGGTGAACTCCGCGAAGACGGTCGCAAGCTGGTTGTTCTCGCGCTCCTCGTTGTCGGGATCGTTGGCGCCCCAGCCGATGGCCGCGCCGGGCGAGCCGTAGGTGCCGAAGAAGCCGCGCCAGGTGCCGCCGACGGCGACCTTGGCCGAGAGCCGGCGGTCCACGCGCAACGCATAGGTCGTGCTGTCGAAGGCGTTGTTCGCGCGGTCGTTGTCGGTGTGCCCGCCGTTGAGCGAAAACGTGTAGCCACCCTGATCGTCGCCCGCTTGCGCGCTGGCCGCGCCCTGGATCGTGCCGAAGGAACCGGCCTCGACCGCCACACTGCCGCGCACGGGGCCGCTGCCGCGCTGGCCGCGGATCGCGATCACGCCGCCGACGGCTTCGCCGCCGTAAAGCGTGCTTTGCGGGCCGTGCGAGACCTCGAGGTTGTCGCAGGCGCCGACGCAGGCGCCGCCCAGCAGGACATGGTAGTCCGTGTTGGGATCGTTGGCGCGGATGCCGTCCACGAGGAACAGCGTCTGGTTGGAATTCGAGCCGCGCAGAAAGAGCGAGGTCACGGCGCCGGGTGCGCCCGAGGCCGCGGCCGGGGCGCCGGGAATTCCCGCGAGCACCGACGACAGGCCGGTGAGCTGCATGCGCGCCAGTTCGGCGCCGCTGATCGAGTCCACGGCGGTGCCGGTGGTCGTCAGCGCGGCAGGCGTGCGCGTGGCGGTGGTGACATAGTCGGGGAGGACAACGGTGTCGGTGCGCGGCGATTGCTGCGCGGACAGGTGAAGGGCCGGGGCCAAGGCGGCGGCGAGGAGAAGGCGTCGCAACGCCGCCGGAGGGAGGGTTTGCATGGTCTGCTTTTCCTAACGGCAAGAGCAGACCGCCGCCCCTGTAGGTCGGGCTTTATGCCCGACACGTCGGGGATAAACCCCGACCCACATAGACACGTTCCTACTCTCACGCTTCATTGAGTGCGATGAAGGTTTGTCGCCGGTGCGCGCACACGCACCGGCGCGGTGAGTTCCCGCAGACAAGATGTTCGGACTCCGCATTCGTGCGCGTAGCGCACAAGTATCAAGGATCAAGGAACCAAGTTTCAGGAGGGTCTGCCTCTTGTTACTTGTCACTTGGCACTTTCTACTTGGCGCGCTCCGCGCTTCCTCCTCCCCGCCTTCGCCGGTTGCCCGACTGGCTTTGTTCCCGCCCTGAAGCGGAATGGGGATTTGTGATGCGTTACCGCAGCGCTACTGTGGCCGGATTGCACGGCCTTCCCTGTGACTGCCGGATAAAATGGAAAGAACCTCAGGAACGCGCCGACACAACCGCCGCGCCACCCTACCCCGCAAGCACCAACCCTGTGCATCCGTTGACTATGACTTGCCATCTGCAGGGCGGGGTCTCCGGAACCCCGCCTCCGTTCGGACAGATTTTCGTTTTCGTTGCGGGGTTCGGAGACCCCGCCCTACACGCCCGTTAGACTCACACAAAGCTTGCAACGTATCATTAAATTCGGATATGAAGATTAATAAATAGCTATGTCCGCCCACGTCCACGTCCCAACTCCCGCTGAAGCCGCTCTTCGTCAGACGCTTAAGGAGCGAATTGCGATTATTGACGGAGCCATGGGCACCACCATCCGCGGCTACGGAATCACCGAAGAACAGGCCCGTGGCGAGCGCTTCAAGGACGCTCCCAAGGACCTCAAAAACAACGGCGACATCTACTCCCTCACCTGCCCCGCGACCATCGAGGACATCCATCGCCGCTTTCTCGAGGCCGGCGCGGACATCATCGAGACGAACACTTTCTCCGCCACCGCCATCGGTCAGAGCGAGTTCTTCATCGAGGATCCGCGCGAGCACGGTGGCCGCAAGGACCCGGCGTTCTACCAGACGGTTATCGAGAACAAATTCCTCCAGGAACTCGCCCACGACATCAACTTCCAGTCCGCGCGCCAGTGCCGCACCTGGGCCGACCGCCTCGCCAACGCCACCGGCCGCCGCCGCTACGTCGCCGGCGCCGTCGGGCCGCTCACCGTTTCCCTTTCCAACTCGCCCGATGCCGACGACGCCGGCTTCCGCGTCGTCACCTTCGACCAAGTGAAGGCCGACTACCGCCGCCAAATCCGCTCGCTCATCGCCGGCGGCGTGGACCTGCTGCTCGTCGAGACGATCTTCGACTCCCTCAACGCCAAGGCCGCCCTCGTCGCCCTCGAAGAGGTCTTCGCCGAGGACAAGCACCGCCTGCCCGTCATGATTTCCGCCGCCGTCGGCCGCGGCGGCGAGACGATGATCTCCGCGCAAACCGTCGAGGCGTTCTGGAACGCCGTGCGGCACGTCCATCCGTTCTCCGTCGGTCTCAACTGCTCCATCGGCCCCGACCTCATGCGCCCGTTCCTCGCGGAACTCAGCGCCAAGTCCGACGCATTCATCTCGTGCTATCCCAACGCCGGCCTGCCCAATCCGCTCACGCCGACGGGCTTCGACCTCGGCCCGGCCGACATGGGCCGCTACATGGACGAATTCACGAGCGCCGGCCTCACCAACATCGTCGGCGGCTGCTGCGGCAACACGCCCGAGCACATCGCCGCCATCGCCCAAGCCGTCGCCCCGAAACCCGCGCGCGCGCTGACTATTATCAAGCCAGAGGTTGCCGCTGGAGCCGGGGTCGCTGACCCCGG
>JAUPWC010000334.1 GCA_030916665.1 Verrucomicrobiota bacterium | reverse complement strand
CGTCGGCGGCGGCGTAGGCGGAGTAGGTGGCGGTGGTGGTGGCGGCGGCGGCGGCGGCGTAGGCGGCGTCGGCGGCGGCGGCGGCGGCGGCGTAGGCGTAGGCGGAGTAGGTGGCGGTGGTGGCGGCGGCGGCGGCGTAGGCGGAGGCGTGTTTGCGGGCCGCTCGCACGCCGTCCAATGTGACCCCTTTCACCCGTTGCGCCCATCGCTCCGCGGTTGAAATCGCAGTCTCTACGCGAAGATCGTTCGGGAACCTATTCTGCCAAACCGGCAACGCCAGCCGCGCACACTCGCACGCGGCCAACGTGAGCGGGCGGCGCGAGTCAGAGCCCGGTTCACCACAGAGCCGCCCCGCGTACCAGAGCATCCAGTCGCCACGCTCGCACGCGGCCCATGCCGATGCAAACGAGTCGTGCGTTTTGGCCCACGCCAGCCCGTCGGGACAGGCGGAGATGGATGTGAGGATGTCGGTCCAGTGTGGTGTGGGGGTCATGGTGTCCTTTCGTGGTGTTCTGAAATCAAATCCATTTGTGGCACACGAAGCAATACTTCCGGCCCTGCTTATCAGTTACTCGCTGGCCGTGCCGCTTTGTCTGGTGCCCCTCGCGTTTACACACGTCAGACCGACGCCGCTTTCGCATCCGCTTGTGTACGGGAAGTTTGGATATTTTGCGTTTTGCCATATGTTTCCGAAATACCGCCCGCCCTGTGTCCAGGTACGGGAGGGGTGTAAGGTGGGGCGGGCCGGGATTGATACCGGCTCTAGGCTCCGATTACACAGGTTCCTCCTCGGGTTCCCGGCCTTCCGGTGTTTTGATTCCGCAGCGTCTGTTAGCCTCCCAGTTCGACTGGTTGCTGGGCACCTCCACACCTCGGTTCAGTGGAGAGGTCGAACGCCTATCGCCTGTGTCGCGTGTCCTTCCACGCCGCCGCCCCGTCTGACTTGCCCCGCCGCGACAACGTGTCGCGGGCGGGGGGTCTCAAGAAATCATCCGGCACTACCCGCGAACACCCGCCGCGAACGGTGGATCGGGAGCAAGCACGCTTCGTCTTCGATCGCTACCAGCGTCTCGATCATCTGGTCCGTCGAAAGTTTGCCCCGGCTCCACAAGTCGAACACGCGGAGCGGGAGGTCGGGATCGTCGCAGTAGCGGATGCACTCGCGCCACTGTTCGTATGCCCACACGCGGACGGCTTGGCACGGGTCGTCCGGCTCGCCGGTGTCGCCCTCGCACCCGGCAACATCCAGTTCGTACCGGAAGCAACAGAGGGCACAGGAGTCGCCGACCACGATCGGCCACAGCGGGGGGCCGGGCGGTGTCGCCGGTGCTAGGGTGCAGGCCGAGAGAATGATGGTCGAGACGAGAGTTTTCACGATCCGGTCCTTTCTGTTGAGATGCGATCTACTCCGCTACTCCGCTCCTACGCCTTTGATCCTGCTGCGGGCGCCGTCCGCGTAGGCGCACGCCACGCCCAGGGCCGCCCATACGTCGCGCGTGATGCCCACCAGGGGCCCGGGCTTGATCTTCCATCCGTCGCCGCACCCACACGGCGTCTTCGCCTTGCCGCGCAGCCGCGTCCCTTTGCAGGTCGGGCACTGCTGGGACTTGACCGAGCGGTCGCCCCCGAACCTGTCCATCAGGGCCCGGCGGATCGCGGTGTCGTTGGCCCGGGAGTCTTTGCAGATCGAGAGCTTCACGTCCTTGCGGTACAGCCGGTCCTTCGCGCCGTACCAGGCGTGCCAAAACTGCCCGGACCAGAACACCGTCTCGAACACTTCCCACCCGACGGCCATCCCGTAGCACGCGACGGACTCGATGACCATGACCGCGCCGCCGGTCTGCCGCTCGCCCAGGGCCCGCAGCATCTCGGGGTTGGGGATCTTGCCGAACCCGACGATGCGGGCCGCCGCGGGCTCGTACTCGAGCCACGCCGTCTCGGTGCAGCCGGGGTCGATCGCGAAGATGTTGGGGGGCGGGGTCATGGTTCTTTCCGCAAGGCCGCGGCGGGGCTTGCGTTCCCGGCGCCGCAGCAGGTGTGTGTGCTCTAGAGCAGGGCCTCGACGACGGTGACGGCCCCGTTCTCTTCGTCCCACTCCACGCCGGGCCAATGGTCGTGGATGCGTTGGGCGACCTCGTGGGCCAGTCCGCCATGCACCAGGGGGCTGGCCGTCTCGACATCCCGGGCCTTGCGCTTGCACTCGTTGAGGAGCCGCTGCGAGTCGTCCGCGAGCATCGCCCGGGGCCGGATCGCGCGGGCGAACCACGCCTCGTGCCCTTCGCGCTCCTCCACGAGCGTCTTGAGCGTGTCCTTGATGCCCTTCTCGATCGTCTCGCACGAGCCGGCGCTGGCGATGAGCTTGACGTTCTCCTCGATCACCTTGCACGCCCCGACGATCTTCTTGCGGGATTCCTTGACCTCGTGCTTGTACCGGAGCTGCCAGTCGTCGCCGGCCGTGACGATCGCCGCCCGCCTGGCCGCCTCGACGATGGGCTCGTACTGGTTCCAGAACTCCCGGCAAAACTCCTCCGCCCGGTCCCGCTTGGGCTCGGGCACTCGCTCTGCTGATCCTTCGGACATCGAAAACACTCCTTGGGTTGGGGCCTCGAACGGCCGGATTACTGACGGTCAAACAACGCTCGCGACGCCCTTGCGGGCCAACTCCGCCCGCCGACTCGCCGCCTGGTGCTCTCGCTTCCGCGCCGGGGCCTCTTCCCGCCACCGGGCCACGTCCGGGTACTCGTCCCCGACGATCCGGGCCAAGGCGTCCTCGATCGCTCTGGGGTCATCCCCGACGGCCTGTGTGAGATTCGAGAGCACTTCCTGCCCCTTCATCCGCCACCACCACGCCGCGAACACCGCCGGCGGGAGCCGGAACGCCCCCTCGACGTAGACCGCGTAGGCCGCGAGGTACTGCTCGCGGAACAGCCACAGGAAAAACCCGCGGTAGTCGGTGCGGAACGTCGCGTCCCATCCGCAGCGGCGCATCCGGGACCACGTTTCGATCTGCCACTCGGTCGCGCCGCCGGGGTTCGCCTCGGCCCGCGCCTCGTGCCGTTTGACCGATTCGTCGCGGCGGGCACGCCCGGCCTGCTCGTCCAGCAGCCGCACATCGGGCTCGCGCCGGGCGGCCTTCTGCGTGCGGTAGACCTGCTCGCACACGGCTTTGATCTGCTCGTCCGACAGGCCCCGGAAGGTCCGCCCGATGGCCTCGCCCTGGGCGGGCGTGGGCTCGAACTTCGGCCAGAATCCCGCGATGGTTCCCATCATGTCAGCCATGCCACACACTCGCCTTCTGGGCCTTCTCGGCCTCTTCCGCCCGCACTCGTTCCGCCGCTTCCGACGCCGCCGCCAGTTTCGCCGCCCGACGATCGGCCCGCGGGCTCCGCCTCGGGCGGTAGCCCCCCGCCGGAGAAACCTCGGCCCCTCCTGACCCCCCGCTCGGCGGGGGGTAGGGGGGTTTTGTCTCCGTCCCTGTCTCCGTCCCTAGTCCAGAGTCCCCCACTTTTCCCGGCGCGCATCCGGCGCTTTCCCGGCGCGTGTCCGGCGCTGTTACCGGCGCTGTTACCGGCGCGTGTCCGGCGCGTGTCCGGCGCAGCCACCCGATCGACGGGCTCGACAGCATCTCGATGGATCGGTTGACGCTCGCCACGCTCGCCCGCAACTTCTCGGCGATGCGTCGCGGGGTGTACGGCCCCTTCTCGTCGGCCAGGACGCCGCGCTTGGGGCACCGGGCCGCGATCCGGCACAGGCCCACAAACAAGCCATAGGCCGCCTGCCCTCCGGTTGAGCCCATCAGGGAGACGTACGACTCGGATTGCCGATCGGTGGGGATCAGCAGGTAGCGGCGGGGGCCCGCCTCGCTCCGGCTGTGCCTCGTCTCGAAAACCTCGTCCCAGTCCTTGATCGCCCAAACCACATCAGCGTCCATGCACGTATTCCTGTCTTGCGGCCGAAGAATCCGGCCGGGGCGCCGTCGCCCCGACCGAACGAGAAAGCACGTCAGTTTCCAGCGAACAAAGGGCCCGTCAACTGCTTCAACACCCGGTCGAGCTTGGACTCGATGGCCGCCAGCCGGTCCTCGACGGCCGCGGCGGGCTTCTCGGCGGCAGCGCGGGAGGGCCTGTGCCCCGGCCAGCGGTGCTGGATGGAGCACTCCGGCTTGTTGCCCGCGATGTTCAGCACGTTGGCCCTGGTCACGACGAACCCCAGGGCGGCGGTCGCCTGCGCGGCGGCCTCGTGGGCATGGGCGCCTCGCTCGGCGACGATGCGGATGTTGCGCTCGAGCCAGTCGTGCAGCCTGCGCATCTGCTCGAATGTCAGCCGGTTCATTTTGGTGGGTGTCGTCGTCGCGTCCATCTCGGACCTTTCTCGGATGTGCGGCGCGTGCCGCGGGGAGGGGAAAGACGCCCGCCGGCGTTTCCGCCTGGCGGGGCGTTGTGTGAGATTCCCACCGACCCCGGGGCCGGAGAAAAGGTGCCGGGGAGCCGCAAGCCGGTGGGTGGGGCAACGCGCCCCGTTATTTCTTCTCGGGGATGTATGGCATCACGGCCAGCCGCTCGGAGGTGTTGGCGCCGATCAAGTACCGCGACCGCTGCCCGGGGTACTTCTCGCCTTTGCGGATGTGCGTCCTGCGGGTCGGCATGTCCGCCCCGGCGATGCCCGCGAATCCGAACATCGACGCCGCGACCATCGCCGCGACCTGAAAACTCCTGTGCTTTGTCCGAACTTCCATGCTGCCTTTCCGGGGCTGTGCCCCTATTCCATCGTGCTCGCGTTCTGCAATCCCCCCGCCGGGTTTCCGCTCGACGGGGGGTGGGAGAGAGAGACAAAGACCAGGAGCAGGGCGAGAGCCCCACCCCCGGCGGTCTGGGGGTGATTCAGCCGTCCATGAAATCGGGGTCCGCCGTCACCCTCTGGCGGGCCGTGGTTCGCTTCTGCTGCGTCGGCTCCGGGACCGTCCCGTTGGTCAGCGACGCGAGGAAGTCGCCCCCGTCGTCGCTCTGGGGCGGTTCCTGGGCCGGAGCGGAGGGCTGCTCGCCGGCGGGTGCGTGGGTGGGGCCCTCGCCACGGGCCGGGGTCTGGGCAGCCCCAGCCTCGGAGGGCCCCTTCGCGGGTTCGTGCTTGCCGTTCTTAGCGGCGAGATCCTTGAGGATCGCGCTGGCGGAGCGGGGGGCGTTCCCGTTGGCCGCCGGGTCGGGGAACACGGTGTCGATGTTGGCCTCGCCGGTCTTGAGGCTGGTCGCGTACCCCCGCAGGATCGCCAGTTTGTCGAGCGTGATGTCCTGCACACCGGCGACACCGATGGACGCCAGCACCCGGGCCTCGGTCAGACCCAGCTTGATGAAGTAGGCCATCATCGCCTCGCGGCGGGCGCTCAGGGTCTTTTCGTCGCCCACGGCCACCTTGCGGGCGGCGTCGGCAATGGGGTCGATAAACGCCCTGGGAATGACGGCGAAGATCGCGTTGCGGCGGGCCAGCGAGATCGCCGCCATCGAGGTCACGCCGATCATGTCGGAGTTGAACCGCTTGCCGTACTTGTCGAGGATCGAGCGGCGCACCTCGACGCTCTGCCCGTTGTTGTTCTCGAGGTCGATGCACATGCCCCGGGCCGTCACGGCGTCGTCGCCGATCTCGACGATGCGGGTCTCGACGCGGATGTTCTGCCACGCCGACGCGACGATCTCGGCCATGCGGATCGAGGGGCCGGAGATGACCTTGGGGGTTCCGTCCTTGTTGCGTCCCCGGGGCAGGGCGTACA
>JAUPWC010000031.1 GCA_030916665.1 Verrucomicrobiota bacterium | reverse complement strand
GAGTCAGCCGCGCTGGAGAACTTCCTGCTGTCGTCGCTGCGGATTTGGGCTAGGCGCTAAGATTCGCGCGACTCACGCGTAGTCAGCTCGATGAACGTCGTCCGTTTATGCCTGCTCAGTTCGCTGCTGATTTTGGCAGTTCAAGATGCGCAGGCTGAGCTTCCTCTGGTCTATGACTTGGTCGTGCCGTCACGCACGAATGAAACCCTGTGGCCTATCAAAGATGGTGACCTTTCGAGTCTGGAAAGCGAGTATGAGCCCGTGATGCCAAGTGGTCGCGAGGCGGCAATCTATTGGCAATCCGGATGGGGAGAGCCCGGAGTCGTAGTTTTGTTCAAGGATGCTAAGGGTGGCTATCAAGTTGGAACGGAAAAGCGGCGTATTAAAGGAACCGAGAGGGGGCTTGATTTTGCAGACCTTGAGCCGCAGCTGGCCCAGCGCCTTATCAAACTTATCGTGCATGAGCTGGCTCGAGTTGGACGCGGCCAGAAGAACAACAGCGTCTATGTCGATGTTGGATATTATTATTTCACGGCAGCAAGCATGACCAAATCCACGGGATGGACCCACGGTGCCGACGACGACACGACTTTGGGAAGACTTTGTCGCGTTGTTGATGCCTTAACAGGCTTACCGAATCTCACGGGAAGTGATCGGACTAGGCTTTTGGGAGAGATCGACAGAGGTATTACGGCCATAGAAGTCGCCCACAAGCAGCACAGATAGCCCGGAAATCAGCTTTACTCACCTTGGCACAGTCTGTGTTAGCTCGGGCTGCGGGACATGAGCCATCAGCCGACCAACAGCACCAAGACACCGACCCTCCTCGCGATCGCCTGGCCGATCTTTGTCGAGCAGAGCCTGCGCATCCTCATCGGCACGGTGGACACGTTCATGGTGGCGCACGTCTCGGACGGCGCGGTGGCGGCGCTGGGCGTGTCACACCGGCTGATCATGCTGGCGATCATCTGCTTCAATTTCATCGGCATCGGCACGAGCGTCGTCATCACCCACCACCTCGGCGCGGGTGACCAGAAGGGCGCCGAGAAAATCGCCTCCACCGCCCTTGGGGTTAATCTCTGGATGGGCCTGCTGGCCAGCGCGGTGATCTTCGCGTTCAACGAAGAGTTGCTCCGCCTGATGCAGCTGCCCGAGGAACTCATGGCCTACGCCCTGCCCTTCATGGCGCTCATGGGCGGCACCCTGTTCTTGGAGTCGATCAACATCTCCATCGGTGCCATCCTTCGCGCGCACGGCAACACCCGCGACGTGATGTTCGTCACCGTCGGCCAGAACATCATCAACGTAGTCGGCGTTTCGCTGGTGCTCTTCGGCTGGTTCGGTCTGCCCAAGCTCGGTGTCGAGGGCGTGGCCGCGGCCAGCGTGTTCAGCCGCCTCGTGGCCACCACCGCGTTGCTCATTTTGCTCAGCCGGCGCCTTGGCATCCGGATGCGCTGGCGCACGCCGTTCGACCTGCCGATGGACCGCATCCGCCGCATCCTGCACATTGGTCTCCCGGCGGCCGGCGAGCACATGACCTACTGGCTGGCGCTACTCTCGGTCACGGGCTTCATCGGCCACATGGGGGCCAAGAGCCTCTCGATCATGGCCTACACGCAGACGGTGCAGTCGCTGGTGATCCTGTTCAGCCTCTCGCTCGGCCTCGGCACGGAGATCGTCGTCGGCCGCCTCATCGGCGCAGGTGACTTCGAGGGCGCCTATCGACAGCTGCTGAGCAGCCTGAAGCTCTGCCTCATGCTTACGGCCGGCGGCATGGTGATCATCGCGCTCGTCGCTCCCCGCCTGATCGGCCTGTTCTCGCACGACCCGGAAATCGTCGCGGGCGGAACGCTGCTCCTGCGCATCGCCTTCATCCTCGAGATCGGGCGCGTCTTCAACATCGTCGTCATCAACTCGCTGCGCGCCACCGGCGACGCCCGGTTCCCCGTCCAGATCGGCGCCGTCTGTATGTGGCTGCTCTGGGTGCCCAACTCCTGGTTCCTCGGCGTCTATCTCGGCTGGGGGCTCGTGGGCATCTGGATCGCCATGACCTGCGACGAGTGGCTGCGCGGCGTCATCATGTATCGCCGCTGGGCGACGCGAAAATGGCTGCCCTTCGCCGAACGCAGCCGCGCCGCCGTCCTCGCCCACAAGGAAACCAACGTGCCGATGGTGCACGAGACGTGAGCGGAAATTAAGAAGGATGAAGGAAGAATTAGGAAGTCCCGGAGCCTCCGCCTTGGGCAATTTTTCTTAATTCCTAATTCTTTCTTCTTAACTCAGCTCCCTCTCACCAGCGCCACGAACCGTTCCCTCGCCTCCATGTGCGGATTGTGCCCCGACTCGGCGATCACCTCGATCCGCGCCGACGGAAAATGCCGCCGGATCGCCGCGTGGTCGCCGGGCTGCACGTATTGTGACTTCCCGCCGGCGATGAACAGGGCCGGTCCGTCGTAGCGATCACTCGCGGCGAGACTGTTTCGCTCCAATCCAGGCAGCGCTTTGGTCAGCACGGGCAGGTTCACCGTCCATTTCCACCGGCCGGCCTCGTCGCGGTCGAGGTTGGTCGTCAGGAATTTCCTCATCCCGAGGTTCGGCACCCGCGCCTCGAAGCGCATTTCGGCCTCGCCGCGCGAAGTCAGGCTGTCCAGGTCGAGTTCGTTCATCGCGGCAAACTCACCGCGATGCGCGACCCAGAAATAATCCTTCGGCGCGATGTCCACGACGACCAGCCGCTCGACCAGTTCCGGACGCCGGCAAGCCAGCAGCATCGCCGTCTTCCCGCCCATGCTGTGCCCGACGAGCGTCGCCCGCGGCAAACCCTGAGCCTGCATCCAGTCCGCCACGTCGTGGGCCAGCACCTCGTAGTTCATGGCCGCATCATGGGCCGATCGACCGTGGTTGCGGGCATCGAGGGCGAAAACGTGATTCTCCGCCGCCAGATCCTTGCCCGCCGTCTGCCAGTTCCGCGACGAGCCCAGCAGGCCGTGCAGCAGGATCAGCGGCGGCTTCCCCGCCCCGCCCAGGTCATTGTGAAATATTTGAACCACAAAGACACGGAGACACAGAGAAATGCGGCAAGACAACCCAGATATCGGCTGAGACGCGGACGAAACGCTGATTTTAGCTTCCCAACCCTCTGTGCCCTCTGTGACTCTGTGGTGAATACCCATGTCCAGTCCCGAGAAGCTCACGCCGATGATGCAGCAGTATTTCGAGGTCAAACGCGGCCTCCCGGCGAACACGCTCCTGCTCTTCCGGCTCGGCGATTTCTACGAGATGTTCTTTGCCGACGCCGAGGTCGCGT
>JAUPWC010000333.1 GCA_030916665.1 Verrucomicrobiota bacterium | reverse complement strand
GGCCATCCCCGCAGGCCGTTCTAGCGAGTCGGAGCCACGGCGTCAGCGGCGATTTTCATCAGCTTTGCCTTGGCTTGGTTGAATCCTCGGGACACACTGAAGAACCCGACCCAGAGTTCTCCGGGCGTGTGCTCCAGCACGAACGGATACGTCGTGCCCTTGCCGCGGGCCACGGTGACCGGCGCGGTCCACGTCCTGGCCTCATCCGACGAGAACGCCAACTCGACCTCCTGCCGTCCATTCTCCAGCGCATTGTAGACCAGCACGATGCGGCCGTCGTGGAGGCGGGCCGTGTGACCGGGCGCGGAAACGGCGTAAGCGTCCGAGTTGGGCATGGCCCACGGCAGGGGGGCTGGAAGAAACGTGGCGGATGGGAACGCTGCAGTTGGCCCGTCGCCTTGGCAGCTCGAGTTGCCAGCGAAGGGCTAACGGCTGAACGGGCTGCGGTCGCGGCGGGGCTTCCGGAAGAACGGCTATCGTTGCCTAAATTGCCGGTGGCCGTCGTGTCGGTCTCGGGAGATGAGACCGCGTCGGCGAGGAGCGCAGAGTGGTGAGCGCGCAAGAGCTTCGCAAGGCCGCAGGAGGTGATGAGACGGGTACGTGTCGGAGAGGGAGGCTCGACGGCTGCTTGACGATCAAGTCCGAAGGCGGCCCCCAGGCTCCGGCGAAGCGAGCGGAAGCGAGGCCGCGGAGGAAGGTCAGGATGGCGTGCCGCGCTGGCCGCGGCATTGCATCACTTCTTGGAGGTACTCGGGAAACTCGCGGGTCGCCTCGTCGGCGGCGCGATCACCCTCTGCCGCGAGCATCTGGTCGAAGAGAGATCGTCCGATCCGTTGTGCAACCTCGGGCGATATGCGCTGCAGCAACGCGAAGGTTTGCTGCTGCCGTGCCAGAGCCTGCGTGGTCGTCAAGAGGTCGTCCACCGCGCGGTCGAATTGAGCTTGAGCTTGCTGCAGGTCTGGTTGGTCATCGTGGGTCATGCCCACGATGATATCGCAGAAGGTGCGCGCCGCAAAGAGCCGGGTGCTTACGGAGCAACGATCGCTTCGGCCGCGCGGCCTTGCATTCGCGCTCTCGCCCGCCGTGCGCGCTTCGCGTCCGAGACGAGTTCCTTCTCCTGGATGCGCTCTTGACGCACGGACTGAGGATGGGCCAGGGCCCAGCGGTCCGGGAGAAGGTCCAGCAAGTACGGTGCTCCCAGTTCGAGGTCGGAAGGATGGTTCTGCTGCGCGTCGGCCAGTTGCCGTAACACGTCCTCCAAGTAGTCCTGAATCACCAAGTGATGACGATGGGCGCTGCTCACGATGCTGTACAACTGCAAGCGGCCGGCCGCCGCGCGCGGATGCCCCAGGAACAGCCAGTTGCTGCGGCCGACGGTCAGCGGCCGGATCGTCTGCTCCGACTGGTCGTTGTCGATCGGCAACCGTCCGTCGCGCAGGTACACCTGCAAGGCCGACCACTGGTTGCGCAGGTAGCCCACGGCCTTCCCCAGGGCACTCTTGGGCAGCACCCGTTGCACCGGGACACTGTCCAACCACTGCCGGATCCGACTCCAGATCGGCACGGCGTCGCGCTGACGCAAGGCCAACCGCTCGTCCGGCGCCAACGTCTTGCCCCGCTCCTCGACCGCGTACAACTGCCGATACAAGGACTCCGCCTGCGCGGCCAGCACCGGCTCATTCGACTCCGCCGCGACGAATTCACGCCGCGCGTGGGCGTTGCAACTGGCATGCTCAATCCGGCCCCCGGAGCGCTGCGCCAGGCGCGCATTGGCGCCGCAAGCATCGCCCACGAAGATGCCCCGAAACGTTGCCAGGTGCGAGTCGATCACCGAATTCTCATGCGTCAGGGACCAATGGAAGACGTTGTATTCCGCCCCGCCATCCAGTCCCGTGTACAGCCACGCGTAACTGGTGGCCGAACCCGGCGGGCCGGTGTCCGCCGGCGGGCCCGTGTCCAACACCGGCACTTGGCTACTGCGTTGGGCCAGCTGAGCCAACTCCTCCGCGCTCAGCGCGTTGCGGAGCAGGACTCGCAACCGCGTGTCATCGCCGAGCAGGATCGATTCCCCCAGCAGCGAATGCCACATCTGGCCGTACAACGGAACGACCGTGTCCACGCTGTAGTTGAACAGGTCATTCACGGTGGAGCGACTCGGAAACCAGCCGCTTTGCGCGAACCAGTCCTGCTGCCGGTACGTCGGAATGTGAAACGCCAGCTTCATGGCCAGCATCGCGGCGATGACGCTGAAGTCATACTTGCAACCCTCCACGATCGCCAGCGGCGCCGGAGCCGACTTGACGCCTTCTTCGGGCCGCCCCGCCGTCACGTATTCGTAGCGGTGGATCTCCTCGACGTACATGGTCGGCTTCTCAAATCGCATCCGCTCCGTGACTTTGATTCCCAGAAGCTTCAGCCCTGCTTTTTCTTCTTCCGGCAAGTCGATGATCCGCACCCGCCGTGGCAAGTGCGCGGGGAACGACTCGCTCCGGGCCCGCTTCTCCCGCCGGGCTTTGCGTCGCGTCTCCAGACCCTCCAGCAGTTCCCGGTCGAAGGCCTCGTCGGCCAACGCCTGAGCGGCGATCACTTCCTGTTGCTCCGGGCTGGGAGGTGCAAGCGGCTCGGCGGAGAAGCCCAAAGGCAGTTGACCGGGAGAGTCCTTGCGGCGCTCGCTCCGCCGTCCCCAGACCATGTCCACCAGCCGCCTCTGCGCGGCTTCCAGTTCCGCGACCCGCTCTTGCAGAGCATCGCGTTGACGCATCAACACCTGGCTGGCATCCGCCAGCGCGGCATAGTCGTGCCGCGCCGCAGCAAGCTCGCTGGCGAGCTT
>JAUPWC010000332.1 GCA_030916665.1 Verrucomicrobiota bacterium | reverse complement strand
CGAGAGGTTCTCCACCTTGCGTTCCTTCTTTCGCATCGCCACCAGCAGGGAGTGGCGGCGCTGGTCGGTGTATTCGCCCTGCAACCGCTCAATCGCCTTCTCCTCGCGGAGGATCTCCCCGCGTGAAACCGCCGGGGTGAGATTCACCGTGATCCGGTAGTCGAGGAAGGGCAGCCCGGTCAGGTGCGTGATGATCCCGGGCCGGGTCCGCTGCGGCCAGCGGGAGAGGGTCAGCACCGCATGGTGAAAGCCGTCGAGGCAAAAGCCGCCCTCGGGCTGGCCGATGCCGTCGGATAGCCAGCACTGCTCCTGAACCGTCAAGGCCGGCTCGCACGGAACCGGGGTCGCGGACCGGGCCGCGAGTCCGGGATTGAGAAAATCACGCAGACAGTCGCAGTGCGCCTGGTCGTCCATCGGACGCACGATCGCTTCCCCTTGAAACGCCGTGCGCATGGTGCCCGCGAATTCCTCAAACTGAGCCTGTAACTCGGTCAGCAGGGTGGAGTAGTGGGCCTTCAATCCTCCGGCGGTCTGGATATTGCCGGAATACCGGGTGATCTCGATCCCCAGAAACACGGCGAGTCGTTCGCGACGCAGCCCGCGGTGCTGCATCCGCTCGCCATAACGGGCGACCCGTTCATTGCGGGCTTCCCGCACCACCGGCAAGAGGGTGCTTTGGGTGGCATGGTGGTAACCGGCCAGTTCCGGGCCGTAATTCCCGTCCGGCCACCACTGCACTTGCATCCGCCGACCGGGTCCGACGAGGGCAAGCAGGGCCCGAACCTGGTCTTGCAGGGCGTTCAGCCGGTCGATGCTGGCTCCCCGCCCATCGGGTGGCTCGAGCCAGAATCCTTTCGTCGCCGTCGCGCCGCGTTCGGGCGACCCGTAGAGGATTATTCCCTCACAGAAGATCCCGTTGGGGGCATGGTCATGTGGTTTCATGCAATCTCCTCCTGTTGGGCCCCGCTACGCGTAAAGTGGCCCCCGCCCAACCGCTGATCCAGCCAGTCACGGTCATAGCCGGCCGGTTTGCCCTGGCGCAGGAAGACGGCCCAACCCAGCACCGCGCCGAGCGGTAGGGCCACCAAGAGCCCGGACGCGAGGGGATTCGCATGGAGGGCAATGGTGAGCAAGGCGAACAGGCCCAGTCCCCCCAACAGCGCCAGCACCACAGGGAGGTAGAGGTTCCCTTCCAGGCCAAAGGCCCGGCCCGAGGAGTCGTCGGCGGCATTGGTATCGGTGTGCCTCAGGTCGCTCATGGTCAGAAGCGGGGGGTGATGACGGCGTCCTGCAGGCCGAAGATGGTGAACAGGGCCGCCATGATGGTGGCCGCCGCCGCAATGATGATCCCGGCCACGATGCCGGCCTTGCCGTCCGGGTCGCCCTTGCTGATGGCGTTGGCTCCCGACCAGATTTTGATGATGCCCCAGAAAAACCCGAACATGAAGAGCACCGCGAGCGCCAGGCCGAAGCCGTCCTTGAGTTGCTGGATCTGGGCGACGAAGCCCGGGACGGGAAGCGGGCTGATGGAAAAGAGTCTGTTTAGTATCACGACGGCATACTGGCATACCATTATTACTCTTGTCAAACAAATAGTATGCCAGTATGCCTAACGCATGATTTCCGATGACGCCGATGTGCGGGCCAGCTTTACCTTCTATGCGGAAGACACTAAGGCCCTGCGCCGTCTCACCCTCGCCCTCCGAGACCGCGGTTTGGACCTGCAGCGCACCGATGTTTTCCGCCTCCTGCTCGATGTGACTCCGGAGTTGGAGATGATGGCGCATGCCACGTTGCGGCTGCGAGAGGAAGCTAAGTCACCCTCGTCTGATGAAACAGTGGATGAGCGGTTCACGGTCAGGCTGCAGGGCGCATGGCTCAAGAAACTGGACCGTGTGGTGGATGATCTCGCCCGTAAGGATGTCGATGCGGAGAGGACTTTCGTCGCCCGGTCACTGGTCCACGCCGACCACGACATCCCGGCACTGGCCAGGCAGGCCACCAAATTTTCGGCCGCCCACCCAGACCGCCGATTTCGCGCGGCCAAGGCCAAATGACGGTTTCGCGGGAGCACATGGCGCGGTTGCAGTCCCTCGCAGAATTTCTGCGGAGCAATCTCCGTGGTCAGGACCACGTGATTGATCGAGCCGCGGCGATATTCCACCGAGGTGAACTGGGATTGGCCCGCCGGGACCGGCCGCGTGGGATTTTTCTCTCCGTGGGGCCAACCGGCACGGGCAAGACCGAGATGGTTCTCCTCATTGCGCGCCATGTTTTCGGCGAGTCGGCGGTCTGCCGGTTCGATCTATCAGAATTCCAACGCGTCGATGCCGTGGAACGGTTGCTCGGAGCGGATGCCGGCGATACGGGGGCACTTGGCCGCGTAGTGGGCGAGAACCGGCCCCTCGTCCTGCTTTTTGATGAGCTGGAAAAGGCGCACCCCAAGATTTTCGACTTGTTTATCCAGATGCTTGATCCCGGAAGCATCACCCTCGCCACCGGAAGGCAGATTGACCTGCGGGATTGCTACATTGCTTTCACTTCGAACCTTGGCGCGGCAGAGGCCGCCCGGATGACGCGGTCCAGTTTTGCGAGCGTGGAACAGGCAGTGCTGCGGCGACTGGGAGATTCCCTCCGCCCCGAATTTCTGGCCCGCATTCCCGAGAGATTTGTTTTCGCGTCTCTTTCCGCGGCGGTGCAGCGGGAGATTGTCGCGCTTCAGGTGAGCAGGGAAGTGGGCAGGCTTCGTCAGCACGGATTTGATCTCCGTTTGACCGCCGAGGCACTTGAGTTTCTACTCCGTCCGGGCAGCGATCCGCGATTGGG
>JAUPWC010000331.1 GCA_030916665.1 Verrucomicrobiota bacterium | reverse complement strand
TCGCGGCCGTCGGTGAGCTTGGTGGCGATGGCGCCGATGTCGCCGCAGTAGTGCTGGGCGCAGGAGTGGTTGCAGCCGGTGAAGTGGATGTTCACGGCCTGGTCGAGGCCGGGATCGCGCTTGCGCAGGTGCGCCATCGTCGCGCGCGCGTGGCCCTTGGTGTCGGCGGCGGCGTATTTGCAGCCCTTGCTGCCCGTGCAGGCGATGACGCAGCCGGCGGCGGTGTGGGACTCGGTGAAGAAGCCGAGGCTGTTCGCCGCGCGCGCGAGCGTGGCCGCGTAGGCGTCGGGCACGTGGGGGATGATCAGGCTCTGCCAGACGGTGAGGCGGATCTCGCCGGTGCCGTAGTGGTCGGCCAGATCGGCGAGGCGGCGCATCTGCTTCGCGTTCATGCGGCCGACCGGCACGCCGATGCCCACGTAGTTCAGGCCGGGCTGACTCTGCTTGAAGATGCCGAGGTGGCCGTGCTTGAGCACGGGCTTGCGGGGCTCGGCGCAGCCGCGGGGCGCGTAAACCAGCGGGAAGGCGAGCTTCTTCTGGGTTTCCTCGAGAAACTTCGGGAAGCCACCCCACTTCTCGAGCAGATACTTGAGGCGGGCCTTCTTGCGGTCGGTGCGGTCGCCGTGCTCGCGGAAGACGCGGACCATGGCGGCGGCGACCGGCACGAGTTCCGCCGGCTTGAGCAAAATGCCGGTGTCGCGGGCGAAATCCTTGTGGCCGGTGATGCCGCCGACTTCGCAGCGGAAGTAAAGGCCGGGCTCGACGCCCGGGGCCGGATTGGCGGCGAGAGTCTTCTCCGTCACGCGCACGGCGAAGAAGCCGATGTCGTTCGTATCGACCGCGGCGGAGATGCTGCCGCCCGAGTCGAAGGCGATGTTAAACTTGCGCGGCAGGCCGTAGAGATCGCGGTGGTTGAGGATGTAATGGTGGAGCGCGTGCGCGTAGGGGCGGACATCGATCAGTTCGTCGCGGTCAAAACCGCTGGTGGGCGTGGCGGTGACGTTGCGGATGTTGTCGGCGCCGGAGCCCCGGGCGGTGAGGCCGAGCTCCTGCACGCGCGTGAGCGCGCGGACGATGGAGTGCGGTTTCATCTCGCGGATCTGGAGGTTGGCACGCGTCGTGATGTCGGAGCCGCCGTTGCCGATCTCGTCCACGAGGCCGGCCAGGCCGCGGAGCTGGTGCGAGCTGATCTCGCCGGCGGGGATGCGGAGGCGCATCATGAAGCTGTCCTGCGCCGGAGCGACGTAGAAGAGGCCGTGGAACTTGAACCGGAAGGTGTCGGCCTCGTCGGGGAACTTGTCGGCGTTGGCGTGGGCGACCATTTTCTCCCAGACATCGAGGCCGTTCTCCTCGTGCTTCCAGCGTTCGGGCTTGGAGAGGTCGCCGAGCGGGGTGCCGAAGATATTATCCTCGGAGGGGGCGGCGAGGTTGCCGGTGACGGCGGCGGCGGGCGCGCCGGTGAGCTGGCCGGCGGCGTTGGCGCCGACGTAGGCATACTGGCCGCTGGCGAGCACGCCGGCCATGAAGCCCTGCAGGTATTCCTTCTGGTCGTTGGAGAAGGAGCCGGGCGTGGCGGGGGACTGGACGGGAGAGTTATTCATTTCCGCAGGAAGAGTTGCAGCAGGTTCAGGGCCGCCAGCAGGGCGGCGAGGAGCTGCCAAAAAAGGAGGGGGTTCCGCTCGAAGAGCGGGGTGTCGGGCGCGAAGAACGGTTCGACCTTGTCGGGGTGCAGCAGGTCGTAGCCGAGCTCGGAGTAATTCTGGTAACGGCGCTGCGGGTCGGCGGCCACGGAGCGGAGAAGCACGGCCTCCAGCCATTCGGGCAGCGCGGCGTTGAGCCGGACCGGGCGGCGCGGCGTGCCGAAGCGGGGATTCTGGAAGCGCTCGATCTCGCCGTAGGGATAGGCGCGGGTGGCGGCTTCGAACAGGGTGACGCCGATGCCGAAAATCTCCGTGCGCTCGGAATGAGGCGCCCCCTGAAAACGCTCCGGAGCGATGTAGCTGGGCGTGCCGGCGCGCGAGGGCGGAGCGAACAGCGGGGCGACGCTGCCAAAGTCGAGCAGGAGAAATTCGGCGGCGGTGCCGCGGTTGAGCACGAGGATGTTCTCGGGCTTCAGGTCGCCGTGCACGAGATCGTGCGCCAGCAGGAATTGCGCGGCCTCGGCGAGAAAGCGTCCGAGGGCAATGACCTCCTCGGCCGCGAGCGGCCGGTCTTTCAGGCACTCGCGCAGGGTGGGAGCGGCGAAGTATTCGAGGCTGTAGCAGGAGACCGGGTCGCCTGCGGGAATCTCGACGGCGGGGAACCACGACGACTGGAGGCGGCGGGCCTGCGCGATCTCCGTGCTGAACAGCGCGCGCAGGCGTTCGTCGTGCCTGGCGTCGGACGGGGCGAACTTGAGCACGCGGTTGGCGCCGTCGGCCAGACGGCGTGCGAGCCAGACGCGGGAGTCCGGGTCGAGCGGGCGGAGCAGGGTGTGCCCCGCCCAATCCTGGTTGGCGTGGAGGGTTTCCGGCACATGCAGCGCGGGCCGGGCGGCGGCCCCGGCGGCGGCCGGTGCGCTGACGATGTCGATCACCAGCGCGGTGGCATCATCGTCGGGCGTGGCGACCGCGCGCACGAGTGTGGTGGCGTCGCCGTGGCGGCCGAGCTGGGCCACGATCCGCTCGCGGTTCAGCGGCCGGGTGATGCCGTCGGTGCAGATCACCACGCGGTCCCCGGCGGCGAGCCGCCAGCTGAAGAGGTGCGGGGAGGCGTTCGCCTCCAGGCCCAGGCCGTGCGTGATGACGTGCGCGTTGCCCGGGCCGGCGAGGACATGTTTCTCGGAGAGCGGGCGCAGTTCGCCGCCACGCAGGAGGAACACCTCGGTGTCGCCGAGGTTGACGCCCCACATCATGTCACCGGCGATGGCGACGGCGGCGAGCGTGCAGGCGAGGGCGCCCTCGGAGCCGTAGCGATGCACGGCCTCCTCGCAAAGCTGGCGGTTGACCTGCTGGGTGAACTCCAGCAATGCGCGCTCGATGCTCCAGGCGGAGGGGCGCGTCTCGAAGTTGTCCACCAGCCGGCGCGTCGCGCGGATCGCGGCTTCGCCTCCGGCACGGGCGCTGCCCACGCCGTCGGCCACGGCGGCGACCAGCACGTCGCCATGCTGGCGGTGCGCGCAGGCGTCGTCCGAACGCGCGCGGCCAGTGCCGGGGACCGAGTGGGAGGTGACGTGCAGGCCCATGGTCAGATGCGCGCCTGGGCGGTGGCGCCCCAGGTGGTGCGCCAACGCTTCTTGACGAGGTAGAGACCGGCCAGCGCCGCGAGGCTGAGGCCGGCGAAGAGGAGGATGCCGGTCACGTAGCTGCCGGTGTGTTCCTTGGAGGCGCCGAAGAGCATGCCGAGGATGAAACCGCCGATGCCGCCGCCGCAGCCGACGAGGCCGGTCATCACGCTGATGTCCTTGGCGAAGCGTTGGGGCAGGAGCTGGAAGACCGAGCCGTTGCACATGCCGAAGGCGCCGGAGGCCACGAAGAATGCCGCGCCGCAGGCCCAGAGGTTGTGCGAGAAGGCCGCGGCCACCAGCGCCAGCAGGGCGATGGAGAAGAACATGCCGAGCGCGCGGATGCCGCCGAGGCGGTCGGCGAGCGCCCCACCGGTCGGCCGGCCGAGGGCGCCGACGAGCGTGCAGAAAGCCGCGATCTCGCCGGCATGCACGGCGCCGAGGCCGAACTCGTCACGGAAGTAGATGGCGAAGGCCGTGGCGAGGCCGACGAAGCCGCCGAAGCTGATCGTGTAGAAGAAGCAGAACCAGTGCGCGTCGCGCTCGCGGAGGAGGCTGAGGTAGTCGGAAAGTTTCTTCTTCTTGAACTGCCCCGGGGGCTCCTTGGAGAAGATCACGTAAAGGACGAAGGCCAGCATCAGCGGGAGGAGCGCGGCCCCGAACACCGCCTGCCAGCCCCAGACCGCGGCGATGCGCGGCGCGAGCAGGTGGTCGATCACGACGCCGACATTGCCCGCGCCCGCGAGGCCGAGCACCACGCCCTGCATGTGCGGCGGATACCAGCGGCCGGACTGGGGCAGCGCGACCGCGAAGCTTGCGCCCGCGAGGCCGAGCACGAGACCGAGCAGCAGCGCCTGGTTGAGCGACGAGAGGCCGGCCTGCCAGGCGATCGCGAGGCCGATCATGACCACGACCTGCGCACCGATGCCGGTGGTTTTCATGCCGATGCGGTCCACGAGCAGGCTGAGCACGATGCGCAGGAAGGCGCCGGCGAGGATGGGCGTGGAGACCATCAGGAATTTTTGCTGGGCGTTGAGACCGAGCGCGGGCGCGATGAGCGAGCCGAGCGCGCCGAGGATCGTCCAGACCATGAAGCTGACATCGAAGTAGAGGAACGACGTCGCCAAGGTGGGCCAGTGCCCGTTGCTGCGGATTTCGCGCCAGTTCATGCGAAGCGCGCCGGGCCGGCGGTCAAGGCGGCGAGACAGGTCTCGGCCGGGAAGGTGAAAGAGGGAGTGGTCATGAGCGCCTGCCTAACAGCGCGCCACATGCCAGTTTTAGGTTTTTACGAATGAATGAGCCTCAAATAATTCATGGCACGAATTAATCGCGCTCATGCTAATACTTCGATGGGCGGTTCGACGATCGGCGCAGAAACGTTTCCAAGAAGATCTGCTGGAACAAATAAATGACTTTAGTGAAATGATGGATTGGTCCTGAGGTTATCGCAGGCTACAGGCACTTGCGTGCAAAGCTTGGCCGATAGGTCTGGTGGTCGGAGCGCAGATGAAGCCGGGCTCAACGAGGCCGGCTGCTACCCGGCAAGGCGGGAGGTGACGGCGAAACGCTCATGCAGGCCGCGCTCAACCAGCGCATGGCAGAGGCGACAACTGAACATGCCGTTCCCCGTCACTATCAGGCCGGAGCCGCCGGTCGCGGGGACCGGCAGCGTTGACTGAAGAAGGCTCGCCCAAGCCGAAACGATCGGCGGATGCGCTCAGTAGGAGAAGTCGGCCTGGAGCCAGAACTTGTTCACCTTGGCAAAGCCGGTGCTGTCAGGATCAAAGCCCGTGTATTTGATGGCGCCGGTGACGTTCTTGGCCAACTTGCGCGTGAGCTGGATGTCGAGCTCGGAGCCGTAGTCGAGGCCGAGGCGGGCGGACTCGAACTTGTGGTAGAAGGCGAGCAGGCCAAAACCACCCGGCAGGCCGGCACTGGCCTTCACGTAGGTGTCCTTGATACCGTTGGCGGGCGTGGCGAGGAACATGTCGGCCCAGCCGTTAAAGGCGTGGAGCGTGGCGAGCGGGGTGCGGAAGCTGACGCCATTGTCGCTGCCGAGTTTCTCGTAGCCGACAGCGATGGCGCCGGGTTTGCCAGCGAGGCCGAGCTCCAGCGTGTAGTAATCGGTGGAGTAGTTCAGCGCACTGGAACCGTAGTCGCTCTGGGCGGCATACTCGGCGCGGTAGGTGAACTTGACGGCGTCCGTCAGTGGCGTGGCGCCGGCGAAGGAAACACCGTAGGTGGCGTTCGACTGGGCGGCGGCGTTGTCGAAGTCGAGCAGGTAGGCGTAGCCGGTGAGCGTGCCGGCCTTGAAGCCCTCGTAATTCGCGTTGAGGACGTGTGAGTCAGAGTCCCAGTTGCCCTGCGCATGGTCGTCGCCGAAGATGCGGTTGATGCGGCTGAGGTAGCCGTAGGTGAGTGTGGTCTTGTCGAGCGATTTGTTCACGAGCGTCAGACCGTCGAAGGTCTGCATGTTCTGACGCCAGCCGACATCGCCGACGAAACGCGCGTTATCGAGGACTAGGCGCTGGCGGCCGAGGGTGGTGGTGGTCTTGCCGGCGCTGTAGGCGAGCCAGACCTGATTGACCTCGGAGCCTTCGGGATCGACCACGACGGCGCGACCGGCGCCGCCTGGGTTGAGGCCGGCCTGATTGTAGGCGTCACCGTCCGGCGAGGTGATGTTCTCGAACTCAACCATCGCCTTCAGGCCCTGGTAGGCGGCGGTGGTGAAGCCGAGCCGCGTGCGCAGGGTGAGCGCATCGGCATCCTTCAGGCCGGTTTGGTCCACACCCTCGTAGCGGGCGCGGACGTTGAGCGAGACCTTGCCCTGGGAGAGCGCGTCGGCGAGGGAGGCCGTCGGCGGGCGGTCGGCTGCCGCCGAGGCGCCAGCGAGAAGGAAAAGGAGGACGCTACAGAGCGCCGGGCGGAGGTTGCTGCCATTCATGTTGCGCGTATGATGCCCAAAGGAGGGCGAGTTGCCTTGATGCACATCAAGGCGGAGAACGGGGCGGAATATCATAAGCGCAGATAACCGGCCGTCGGTGGTGGGCTTATGCCGGTGAGCAACGTCAGCACAAGCGCGGCGGCTGTTCGGTGGTGCGCTGGGCGGGAGACGGGCAGGCGCCCTGCTGGGCGGAGGCGAAGGGTCATACCCGCCTCGAGCAGATCGCATGCCGCCCGGCGGATTTGGCCCGGTTGCTGCTGAGTGGATGGCCATGGCCGGCATGAACCAAAACGTATTTGAGACAAGGCAACTGCTGGCCTTTGCCACGCTGGCGAGGCTGGGTAGCTTCACGCGCGCTGCGCAGGAACTTTACCTGACGCAAGGCGCTGTCAGCCATGCGATCAAGGCGCTGGAGGAGCAGACGGGCTGCCGGCTGTTCGAGCGCGCGGGCCGTCGTGTCGCACTCACGCAATCCGGCGAGCAGTTTCTCCGTCACGTGGACAAGATCATGGCCGAGATGAAAACCGCGCGGCGCGGCCTCGACGAATTGACGCGCTGGGGGCACGGCCGCCTGCGGCTCGGCGCGAGCACCACCGCGTGCCAGTATATATTACCCACGGTGCTGTGTGAATTTAAGCAGAGCTTTCCCAAGTGCGTGATCTCGATCGATCCCGGCGATCACGGCCGGCAGGTGGACCAGTTGCTCGGCGGCAGCATCGATCTCGCGATCATGCTCGAGCCCGAGGGCCTGAAGGAACTGGCCTTTGTGCCGCTCTTCGAGGACGAGATGCGCTTTCTCGTCTCACCCGGACATCCGTGGGCGAGAGAGGGACGCGTGCTGCGCGAAGGTTTCGAGGACGAGACGCTCATCGTCTATAACCACACGAGCTACACGTTCCGGCTCGTGAAGGAATATTTCCGCACCGAGGAACTGCCGCTCACGAACATTCTCGAGCTTGGCATCATGGAGGCGATCAAGGAACTCGTTAAGATCGGCCTCGGAGTCGGCGTGCTCGCTCCGTGGGTGGCGCGCAGCGAACTTGAGTCCGGAGCGCTCGTGTCGCTGCCGCTCGGCCGAAAGAAGCTGCGCCGCAAATGGGGCGTCGGCCACATGCGCGGCCGGCGGCTGTCGCTCGGCGAGGAAACGTTTGTCGGCCTCTGCCAGAGCGTGACCGCGGAAATCGCAGGCAAGTCGGTGGCGGTGGCGTGAGGCGGAGCGTCGCCTGGCGCTGCGGGCTTGCCGTTCCTGGAGGAGGTGACTGCATGGGATCATGCCCCGCGCACTGCCGCTCTCCCTTTTGCTGCTGGCCGCGGTGCTGCCGGCGCTGGCGGCCGCGAAGGAACAATTTCCGGGCCAGGGGCGGAAGTGGCGCCACCTGCAGTCGCCGAATTTCGAGCTCTACAGCGGCGCGAGCGAGCGCGTGTCCCGCGACATGTTGCACAATCTGGAGCTGCTGCGGGCGACCTTCCTTGAAACTTTCCGCCTGCAGGAACGCCGTCCGTTGCCAGTGACGATTTTCTATTTCGACGACGAAGACGACTTCATGGCATACCGGAAAGGCGGCAAGCCGCGCAGTTTTTATGCGGCGCGCCCCGACCGCGCGACCATCATGGTGTCCCCCAAGGAAGAGCTGCTGTCGATCCAGCGCACGATCTTCCACGAGTATGTCCACCACCTGATGCGAGTGACAGAGGAAGCCCCGCCAACCTGGTATAACGAGGGCATGGCCGAGCTGTTTTCCACCCTCGAGGAACAAAAGGACCACCTGTTGCTGGGGCGTGCCAAGCCCGAGCTGGTGGCGCGACTGCAGCAGGCCAAGGCGATGCCGCTGGAGGAGTTGTTTGCGGTGACCAACAGCTCGGCGGTTTACCGCAACGGCGAGCACAACACCGGAATTTTCTATGCCCAATCATGGGCGCTGGTGCATTTCTGCAACTTCGGCATCTCCAAGGTGCCCAAGGAGCGGTTGGACACCTTCCTCCGGCTGGCACGCTCGGCCAAGCTGGCGGCCGAGCCCGAAAAGCTGCGGCAGCTGACGCAGGAGCTGCTCGGCATGGATTTCCCCCAGCTGAATGAGGAACTGGCCCGCTACATGCGCGGTGGTCGTTACAACGTTTACCGCCTGCCCAAGCCCGTGATCGCGGCGCGGGAAAGTTATGAGGCACGGCTGATGCCGGCCGAGGAGATCACTCTGCGGCTGGCGGAGCTGAAGGCCCGGCTGCTCGGCAGTCCGGACGCGCGTTTCGTGCTGTTGGAAGCGGCCGAGCGCAATCCCCGGGACATCCGGGTGCTCGAAACCCTCGGTCTGGCGGCCTTGTCGGACGGGGATGAGCGAACGATGGAGGAACGCTGGCATCAGGCCATCGAGGCCGGCACCACCAACCCTGCGATCTACCATGAACTGGGCCAGCGCGAGGGCCGGCGCTGGTTTGCGCGGTTTGACCCCTATTTCCGGCTGCAGGATGAACCGGCCGCCCGGTTGCGCCGGCTGCTGCTGGCCTCGATTGCGGCGGCTCCGCACCAGACGGCGGCCTACGAGACACTCGCGTGGGTTGAAGCCACGGCGAACGACATATCCATAGCGAATGCCAATCTGGTGCAAGGCCAGCTGCCCAAACTGAAGGAACGCGCCCGCACGTTGCTGGCGCTCGCGATGATCCGAGATCGGAGCAACGATCTCGCGACCGCCCGGCAAATGCTCGCGGCTCTCGGGGAGTCTGAGCCCGACGCCTGGACCGCCCGCGGGGCGGAAGTGCTGCTGGCGAAGATCGAGGGACGCAAGCCCGCGCCCCTTGCGCCGTCCGGTGCCGGTCAGCGCAAGGGGCTGCCGGTTCCCGTGCCCAAGATCCGGCTGCCTGCCGCGCCCACGCCGCCGAACTGATCGCCGCTTGAGGAGAGCAAAGAAAAACCCGCGCCGGTTCGGGCGCGGGGAGGGAGAGTGAATTGTTGGACGCGAGGCTCAGCCCTGCGGCACGATCTTCACGCTCTTGAGCTCGACACGCTCGATCGGCGTGCTCTTTTCGCCGCCGCCGCCGTTCTTGGTGGGCACGTTGGCGAGGCGCTCAAGCACGTCGTCGCCGGCGCTCAGCTGACCGAAGGCCGTGTATTGGCGGTCGAGGAACTTGGCCTCGCCGTGGCATATGAAGAACTGCGAGCCGGCGGAGTCGGGGTGCGCCGAGCGGGCCATGGAGATGACGCCGCGCACATGCGACTTGGCGT
>JAUPWC010000330.1 GCA_030916665.1 Verrucomicrobiota bacterium | reverse complement strand
CATGCCGGGCATGTCCGCGACGGCAATGGCCGCCATGTACCCGGTCGAATACCGCGCGCGCGATGGCGAGGCCATCCACGGCTACCTCACGTTGCCGCCGGGCGCCGGGAAGACCAACCTGCCCGTGGTGGTCATGCCACACGGCGGGCCGTTCGTGCGCGACAGCTGGCAGTTTCACCCGATGGTGCAGTTCCTCTCCAACCGCGGCTACGCGGTTTTCCAGATGAACTTCCGCGGTTCGCCGGGCTACGGCACGGAGTTTTACCGCAAGGGCCGGCGCGAGATCGGCCGCGGCATGCAGGACGACATTGAGGACGGCACGCGCTGGCTGATCAAGCAGGGCCTGGCCGACCCGCAGCGCATCGCCATCGTCGGCGGCAGCTACGGCGGCTACGCGGCGCTGTTCGCCCTCGGACACAACCCCGAACTCTACCGCTGCGGTGTGTCCATCAACGGCGTGACGGACTGGACCGACATCACCAAGGAGCGGAAGGGCGAGGAATACCGCTACGCCTACGCTTTCTTCCGCGAGTGGATCGGCGACCCGAAGCTGGCGCCGGAACTCCTCGCGGAGATCTCACCGGTCAATTTTGCGGAAAAGATCACGGCGCCGTTGTTCATCGTGCAGGGCAAGGAGGACCGCACGGTGCCGCCCAAGCAGGCCCGCAAGTTGATCGCCGCGTTGGAGAAGGCGGGCCGGCCCCCGCAGGAGCTGTTCATCACCAAGGAGGGCCACAGCTTCAAGGACGAGAAGAGCCGCACCAAGCTCTACGGCGAGCTCGAGCTGTTTCTCGCGAAACACCTCGCGCCGAAGTGAGGACTTCGGGTGGAGCGGCTTGACCCCAAGACGCTTCCGGCGCGATGCGCGTTGAGGTCAACGCGCTCCACCTCGTTTCAGCCGGCTGATTCCCAGCGTCCGTAAATGCCGCAGGGCAGGATGCGGCCGTCCTTCTGGATCGGCAGACCGACCTCGCCGCCGTGGATGCGGCCGCCCGCGTCGTGGAGCAGGCCGTCGAGCAGGTTGATGACGACGGACGGCGAGAGGCGCGCGGTGTAGGCGTTGATCAGGAAGAAGACCGGGCGGTCGCTGAGCACCTGCTTGCATTCGTTTAGCAGGTCCCAGAGGTGATCCTCGAGTTTCCACATCTCGCCGGTGCTGCCGCGACCGTAGGTCGGCGGGTCCATGATGATCGCGTCGTATTTGCGACCGCGCTTGATCTCGCGGCGCACGAACTTGAGGCAGTCGTCGGTGATGTAGCGGATCGGCGCCTCGGCGAGACCGGAGAGGGCGGCGTTTTCGCGGCACCATTTCACCATGCCCTCGGCGGCGTCCACATGGCAGACGCTGGCGCCGGCATGGGCGGCGGCGACGGAGGCCGCGCCGGTGTAGCCGAAGAGGTTGAGCACGCTGACCTCACGGCCAGCCGCACGGGCGTCGCGGATGCGTTTGGAAATCCAGTCCCAGTTCACCGCCTGATCGGGGAAGAGCCCGGTGTGCTTGAAGCTCGTGGGGTGGATGCGGAAGGTCAGTGCGCCGTAGCGGATGGTCCACTGGTCGGGCAGCTTCTGGCGGTATTCCCATTTGCCGCCACCGGTCTCGGCCCGGTGGTAGAAACCGTCCCAGCCGGACCAGACTTTGCCGCCGTGCTTGGGCCAGATGATCTGGGGGTCGGGGCGCACGAGGTTGTAGGGGCCCCACTGCTCCTGCTTCATGCCGTCGCCGCAGTCGAGCAGGCGGTAATCCTGCCAGCGGTCGGCGACGATGAGGCCCGGGCGGTCAATTTGCATGGGGGCACGTAGAGGGGAGAAATCTCGGACGCCAAACGCCAAATCACAAACAAAGGGGGCTTTGGTTGCCGGGGTTGTGCCGCCCTTCCTCTGGATTCTTCGCTGCGCTCAGAATGACCGGTGGTGGCGGGGTAAGCTCCTGCGTGTCATTCTGAGCGCAGTGAAGAATCCAAGCGGTGGCGATCAGGCGTTTGAAGCTCTCTCTCCAGTTCATCCATTGTCAGCCGGTATTCCCTCTCCAGCTCCACGTCGTAGAGTTTTGCCAGCACCAGCACGCTCCACAGGCAGTCACTCAGCTCGTGGGCGAGTTTGCGGTCGGCGTCGGGGATGGGGCGGGCGCCGGCCTGGGCCATGACGAGCTTCATGAGGTCACCGACGTCGCCCACGAAGCCCTGCATGACTTCCTCTCGGGTCCAGGGGCGGGTGCCGGTGCGTTGCGCGTGGGCGGCGAAGGCGGCGTGGATCTGCAGGGCCCGGTCGGAGAGCTGGGATAGTTCCATAGCGCGCAGCCTGACAGGACTGATCCCGAAGACACGGCGGAATTCCACTGGCGACGGCGGGCACCCGGGTGTAGGGATGGGCACCCCGTTTCGCCCCATGCCCACTTCTTCCCGCCGGACTTTCCTCAAAACCGCCGCGCTCGGCGCGGCCTCGGTTTTCACCGCCCGCTCGTGGGCGCAGGTCGCCGGCGCCAACGGCGACGTGCGCGTGGCGGTTGTGGGATTGAACGGCCGCGGGCGCGATCATCTGCGCCAGTTGCGCGTGATCCCCGGCGTGCGCATCGCGGCGATCTGCGACGTGGACACGGCAGTGCTGGCACGGATCGCAGAGGCGCTGGCGAAGGACGGCCTCACGCCGGAGAAATTCACCGACCTCCGCCAGCTCCTCGCTTCGCCCAACGTGGACGCGATCACCATCGCCACGCCGAACCACTGGCACGCGCTCATGGGCATCTGGGCCTGCGAGGCGGGCAAGGACGTGTTCGTCGAGAAACCGGTGTCGCACAACATCTGGGAAGGCCGGCAGCTCGTAGCCGCGGCGGCGAAATACGGACGCGTCGTGCAGGCGGGCATGCAGATCCGCTCGGGCGAAGGGCTGCAGGAGGCGGTGCAGTGGGTGCGCGCCGGGAATCTCGGCAAGATCAAGATCGCCCGCGGCTTCTGCTACAAAAGGCGCAAGACCATCGGCCGCACCACGGGACCGCAGCCCGTGCCGGCCACCGTGGACTACGATCTCTGGCTCGGGCCGGCGCCGCTGGAGCAGCCGCGGCGCGCGCGCTTCCACTACGACTGGCACTGGTTCAACACCTACGGCAACGGCGACGTCGGCAACCAGGGCATCCACCAGATGGATGTGGCGCGATGGTTTCTCGGCGAACCCGGGCTGCCGCGCACCACGCTGAGCATTGGCGGGCGTCTCGGCTACGTGGACGACGGCGACACGCCCAACACCCAGATCGTGCTGCACGACTACGCGACGGCACCCCTGGTCTTTGAGGTGCGCGGGTTGCCGGCGAAATATGATCCCGACGAGGACAAGCCCGGTGCCAGCGGCGCCGAGGCCGCCGGCGCGATGGCGGCGGCGATGGACGACTACCGCGGCGTCAAGGTGGGCAACGTCATCGAGTGCGAGGGTGGCAGCGTGGTCTCGCCGGGATACTTCCGCGCCACGGCCATTGATCGCGACGGCAAGGTCGTGCGCGAGTTCAACGGCGAGGACCGCATGATGCGGAACTTCATCGACGTCGTCCGCAGCCGGAAGACGGCCGACCTTTGCGGTCAGATCGAGGAGGGGCACATCTCCAGCTCACTGTGCCACCTGGGCGGAATTTCGCACGCGCTTGGCCGCGCAGCGGAGCTGAAGGAGATCAACGACGCGGCCCGGAGCAGCGCCTGGTTCGCCGAAACCTGCGACCGCATGACCGCGCACCTCGCGGCCAATCGGGCGGATTACGCCCGCACGCCGCTGCGACTGGGAGCGAAGCTGTCGCTGGAGTCAGGTGTGGAGCGCTTCACCGGCGGGAAGGCCAAAAACGCCAACGCGCTCCTCACCCGCGCCTACCGCGCACCCTACACCGTGCCGAAGCTGGGGTGAACAAACAGAAACCACGGCGCTCGTGCGGCGGTTGATCCAGTGGCCGGCTTCGGTGAGACCAACCCGTGGACGGCGACCCCGTTCCGGCAAACATCAGAGCCGCGCGTTGACGCATCTTTGCGCGGCTGGTTACTTCAGACCGCGAGGTTTTCCCGGATAATTTACCGCCTCCCCCGAAACCCGCCTCCCCGTCGCCGTCGTCTCCCGTGGAAACCTCTCGTCCCATGCCTAATTACTCCCGCTTGTCCCTGACCCTCGCGGCGCTCGGCGCCGCTTTTGTTCTGTCCGCCTCGCCCGCGTTTGCCGCCGAGAAGAAATCCAAGGTGAAGGAGCGCGAAGGCACCTACTCGAACAGCAACGGCAAGTCGGGCACCTTCGAGGGCACGACCTCCCGGAAAAAGGGCAAGAAGACCCGCGAGGGCTCGGCCACCAACCAGGACGGCGAGACCGCCACGCGCAAATCCGAGCGGACGTGGGACAAGGAAACCGGCACCGGCGCTCACACCCGCACCACCACCGGCCCCGAGGGGAAGACCGCCACCGTGAACAGCACCGCGCAGAAGAATGAGGACGGCACCGTCAGCACGACGGGCACGCGCACGGGCTTCAACGGCAAGAGCCAGACCTACGAGAACACCGCCACCAAGACCGAGAACGGGCGCACGTCCACCGGCACGGTGACCAACGCCCAGGGCAAGACCGCGACCACCAGCAGCGCGGTCACCCACGAGAACGGCGCTTCCACCAAGACCCAGACCGTGACCGGTCCCGAGGGCAAAACGACGGAGCGTGTGGTCGCCTCCAAGAAGAACGAGGACGGTTCGGTCACGCGCACGATATCGGTGACCCATCCCGACGGCACCACCTCGACGCGCACGGAAACGATCGCGGTGACGAAGCCGTGAAGTAAGGCTGGTGGTGGAGCGCACTGACCCCAGTGCGCTGGTATGGTTCAAAGCGCGTTGAGGTCAACGCGCTCCACCTCGTTCTGCATCCTTTCCTTTCCGCCGTTGCGCGCGCGACGCACACCCGCACGCTGCGTCGCACCGATGGAGCCTTCCTCCCAACCAAGTCCGTGGCGTGCGTGGACGTGGGTGCCGTCGCTGTATTTCTGCCAGGCGATCCCCTACGTCGCCGTCGTCGCACTGTCGGTGCCGATGTATAAGCAGCTCGGCGTCTCCAACGCGGAGATCACGTTCTACACCGGCTGGCTCTACCTGCCGTGGGTGCTGAAGGGCCTGTGGTCGCCGCTGGTGGACCGTTTCCGCACGAAGCGCCTCTGGATCTGGGCGCTGCAGTTCTTCGTCGGCGCCGGGCTCGCCGCAGTGACGCTGAGCGTGCCGGGACCGGATTTCTTCCTGTGGACCCTGGCGATCTTCTGGCTTCTCTCAT
>JAUPWC010000329.1 GCA_030916665.1 Verrucomicrobiota bacterium | reverse complement strand
CGCGCGAAGTGGGGGACGGCCTCGCTCAGCCGTCTTTGCTGGGCGAGCACCAGGCCCCATTTGAACTCCACGTCGGGCTCGGTGGGATGCCGGCGCTGGATGGTCGCGAATTCAGCCAGGGCTTCGACGTTTTTTCCGGCCTGGGCCAGCGCCCAAGCGAGATTCACGTGGGTCCTGACCGCGTCGGGCGTGATCTCGAGCGCGCGGCGAAACGACGTCACACCTGCGTCCATTTGCCCCAGGGTCATGAACGTGACACCGAGTGTGTTGTGGGCCGCCGCGAAGCGGGGCTGCAGTTCGAGGGCACGCTCCAGCAGGGGCCGCGCGTCCGCGGCCCGGCCGAGCTGGTTGAGCACATTGGCGAGGCTGTTGAGAGTTTCAGGGAAGTCGGGCTTGAGTTGGAGTGCTCGCTGCAAATGGGGCAGACTCTCATGCGGTCTTCCCGCATCGTCGAGGGCGGTACCCAGGTTGAGGTGCGCCACCCAGCTGGCGGGATTGCGCGCGAGCGTGGTTGCGTAGAGCTTGAATACGTCCCGATACATGCCGCTTTGCCGCCAGGTCAGGGTGCCGAGGATTAGAAGCAGGCTGATGGCCGCGATAGGGCCGCTCCAGCCGGGCAAGCGCAGGCGGGTGAATCCCCGCGTCGCGCCGGCGGAGAGAAACGCGATCATGCCCAGGCTGGCCAGATACTGGAAGTGATCAGCCACATACGAGAACACGAACGGATAGACGTTCACGAATCCAAGGACCGGGAACAAGGTGCCGCCGAAGAGCAGGGCGGCGGCGAGCGGGCCGCGGTCGCGACGGCTCCACCAGGCCGCGGCGGTGAGCACACCGAGAGCGGCGAGCGGGAAGAGCCATTGCCACCAGACTCCGGCCTCGATTGTCCAGCGCGGGTAGAAAAACGCCAGCCCGGCTGGCCAGATCAGCTTGCCGAAGTAGAACCAGACGACGCGTCCGGCGAGCAGACCGCGTTCGATGGGGCCGAGGGCAAAGTCATCGCCCTTGGCGCCGATTGCGTGCGTTTCAAACCAAGCGGTGCCCAGACCGGCCGCTACGCCGAGAGCCAGCCAGGGCAAAAGCGGAACCACGTCGCCGCGCCAGCTCAGGCGGCCGCGGCGCCACCAGGCGATGACCAGCAGAGCTGCGGGCAGGGTGGCAGTCACGGTTTTTGACAGCAAGGCGGCGATGAAACACAGCGTGGCCACCGCGTAGCGTGAGGGGCGCCGGTCGTCCTCAAAGCGCAGCCATGCGAGGGTGGCGGACAGGCAGAACAGCGTCGAGAGCGTGTTCTTTTGCTCCGAGATCCACGCGACCGACTCGACGCAGACCGGATGAAGAAGAAAGATGAATGCCGCCAGCCAAGCGCCCGGCACGGCGAGGCGGCGCAGCAGGAGGCCGAGGAAGACGGCGTTCAGCGTGTGCTGCAGGACGTTGACCAGATGGTAGCCGAGCTCGGCGTCACTCCAGAGCCAGTGTTCGAGCCAGAAGGCCGAATGCAGCAGCGGATAATACTGCTGGGTGGCGCCCGGTTCGAACCAGATCCGCCACAGGCCGGTCAGCGACTGAAGCTCCGGAGGCGTGACGTGACCGCTGTCGTCCCAGAGGAATTCCCCGCGCAGCGCGGGCCAGTAGGCGACCAGCGCAGCGAGCAGCAGCAGAGCGAACCAGACCCCGGTTGGCAGCCCGGCGGAAACGGCCTGGGGCGACTTGGTGGGCTGGGCGGTGCGGGCCATGGTGCTCTGCTCATTACGGGCTGACTGGGAGCCGACGGCAAGAGCGGGGCCGAGGCAACCGGGCATAAAAAAGTCCCGGCCGAACAGAGCTCGGCCGGGACTCTTGTGTTACCCCTGACTTAGAAATCGAATGTCGCGCTCAGGATGAACTGACGCGGATCGACGATACGGTAAGTTTGAGCTTTTCCGTCAAAGAACGCACCGGTCGGCTGGAGACCGCCGCCGCTCTCCTGCAGGTTCTTCACGTTGAGCTGGAACTTGGCGCGCACCTTGTCGTTGAAGAGCTTCGTGTTGTAGGTCACGAAGAGGTCAACGTAGTATTCCTCCGGTGAGTAAATCGGCCGGTTGGTGTCGAGTTCCAGGATACGGTTCGACGCCTGCGTGAGATCCATGCCCTCGGTGTAACCGAGGCCGTAGAAGCCGATGGAGCCCTTGCTGGTGTAGCGCACCGAGCCGCCCACGCTCATGGCCTTGAGCACCTTGTTCTCGCTGATGCCGGCCAGATTATACTTCGTGCTGAACTTGGCCGAGTATTCGCGAATCTGGGGGCGGGGGCGGCCGATCAGGGCGCGGAACACGGCCATCGGGGCGTTGACGTTGCCCGCGAAGTTCGTGGCCGCGGAGTTGGTGTTGTTGTAGCCGGCTCCCGCGGGCCCGGTGCCGAACTGCGTGCCCAGGATATTCCACCAGAGCAGATGGCCGGTGGCGCCGGTGGGAATCGCATGCGCGGCCAGGTTGGTGGTCACACCGTTGATGGTCGCGGTGGTCGCGGTGTAACGCGGATCCTCCAGCGTGGTCCAGATGGGCATGCGCGCGGCGATGTAGTCGTCCACGGCGGCGCCGGCCGCGGTGTTGATCGCCTGAGTCTTGGTGGCCGAGGCGCTCACCGTCCAGTGGCGGGTGGGGTTGTAGTTGATTTCCAACTCATGGCCCTTGGACTCCATGTCATTGACCGCAGCATAGGTGCCGTTGGCGCCGATCGTCATCAGTCCTTCATACTGCTCGAGGGGCATTTTGATGGCCGCGGCGATCTCCGCGTTCGTGGCGACGCCGTTGGCGTCGACGCCTCGCAGCCAGTTGGCGGCCTGCTTTCTCAAATTCCAGGCATCATTCGCGACAAAGCCCTCATACCGCAGGATACGCTGGGCCATGGTGGAGATGTCGCCGTTGCGCAGGTTGAGCTGCACCGTCTCGAACTTGGTGTAGCGGAGGGAGAGCTTGCCATCCAGCAGGGTCAGCCAGAAACCGATGTCCTTGCTCGTGCCGGTCTGGTTGGGCAGCTGGTTGAGGAAGAGATCGTAGGCCGGACCCTGGGCGATGAAATTGTCCGACTTGTTGTAAGTGAGGCTGAGGCCGTTGACCGCTTCGGCCAGGAACCGGCTGACCCCGCTGCCGCTGTCGATCTGGGACTTCAGGAAGCGGAGATCCCGGAACGGGCGGGCCACGACCGACATGCTCTTCGTCTTGCCCTCGGCCATGCGCCAGGTGGGGTTCCAGGCGGCGGAGGCGGCGAAATCGTATCCCCGCAGGTCGGGCGTGAGGGTGGCGAACGGGGCGTTGCGATCCAGCACCTGGTCATTGCGGAGGCCGAAAGTGCCGATGAGCTTGCCATCGAACAGCGTGCTCTGGAGCAGGCCGCCCGTGGTCTTGACGCGGGTATTGGTGTTGTGAAGGCCGCCACCGGGGGCCGGGGTCCAGCCGACCGAAGACACGTCCTTGATCATCGAGGTGGCGTTGGGTCCCCAGACATAGGGAAGGCTGATACCTTCGGGGAAGTAGCTCGGGGCGTATTCAATGCCGCCACCGGACGTGCTGCCGACGTAGTATTGCTCGTTGAGGCGGGCGTAGTTGCCGGGGATGGCGTTGCCGTTGATCAGATAGATCGGGTTGATGTTGGACACCGTTTGCGTGCCCAGCAGCGTGTTGGCGTATTTTTGCTGCCACGGCTTGTCCGTGCCTGTTGCCGTGTGCCGATACTGATACTGCCGGTTCTGCCGATCCTTGTATTCATAGTAGCCGAGGATCTGCTGACTGCCCAGCCACTTGCTCAAGCCGTCGTTTTGGCTGAAATCGATCCGGTAGGCGGCTTGCCCGCGGGTGGTGTCCCAAAGCTGGGGCCGGTCGCGCAGGTAGGGTTCGCTGCTGCGCAGGTAAGGCCGGCCGAAATAGGGATTCACCGTGCCGTCGAGGTAATGGGTGTTTACGTCAACCTGGAGCTGGCCGACGTTACTGTTCACGCTGGCGGGGCCCATGGGCTGGTTTTCCAACCGCTTAACATCCTCGCGCATCCAGGTGACTTGGGCCGCGAGGGTCTGCTTCTCGTTGCTGATAAAGACCTGGTCGAGTTGGACGAGGTAGGTGTTGACGTCGTCCCAGGCCTTGCTGTTGCCGGCGAGGTTGATCTCCGTCCAGTCGTAGATGGAGCGGTTGTCGATGGGCCGCGCGACGGAAT